>DNFL01000085.1 GCA_003486945.1 Hyphomonas sp.
ACGCGCGGCGGCGCGGGCAGAGCCGGGCGCGACGGGCGACCATTCAAAGACCCAGCCGCCATCAAGGTCGCCGTAGACGCCGGTGGTCGAGAGGTAGGTGACGGATGCGGCTGTTCGGGCAGTTGCGCCGGCAACGAGCGCCGCAGGGCAACCCTCCGCGCCGGGCGGCAGGGTGATCAGCCAGTGCGCGCCGGGCGGCGGGGTGACAGGCCCCTGCCCGGTCCAAGCGACCGCTTCTATGCCTTCGGCCCGCAGGCGGGCGGCTTTTTCTTCCGTCCGGACCGTGCCGCCGATCTGCCAGCCCTGAGGCCGGAGCCGGGCTGTCAGCTGCGCGGCGCTGTAGCCAAGGCCGAAAACAAAAAGCAGAGATTGCGCGTTCGTCATTTGCCAATCCGGGCCCGGTTGCCTGAATGGCCTGCATAGACCGTCCGGAGGCCCCTGCCCATGTCCCTGATTGCTGCGCTGACCGGGTCGGTCCTGTTGCTTCAGACCCTTGGCGCGGACCTTGCCCGCGCGGAAGAAGAGCGGCTGGAGGCCTGCGTCGCCAAGATCGAGGTGAGCGCAGAGGACGCCTATGAGGACGGCCTCGCCTGGACGCATGAAGGCAATCGCCCCGGCGCGCGCCAGTGTACGGCGCTCGCGCTGATTGCGCTCGGCAACTACGAGACCGGGGCGAACCGGCTGATGCAGCTCGCCCGTTCGACCGATGGCGGTTCGATGGAGCAGCGCGCGGTGTATCTTTCGCAGGCCGGGCATGCCTGGCTGCAGGCGGATGCGACGGACGCGGCGGTCAGGTCGTTCACGGAAGCGCTGAAACTGGCGCCGGGCGCGACGGAGCTGCTGCTGGACCGGGCGGCGGCGTACATCGTTTCGGAGAAATGGGATGAGGCGCTGGCCGATCTCGACCTGGCGCTGATCAATGCGCCGGGCGATGTGGCCGGACATCAGCTGCGCGCCGAGGTGCACCTCAACAAGAAGAACCTCGCGGCAGCCAAGAAGGATGTCGACGCAGCGATGGCGGCCGACCCAAAGAATATCGACACGCTGCTGGTCCGCGGGCGCGTGCGCGAGGCAATCCGCATTGCGGAGGATGACGGCGAACTGGTGGTTGTGTCCCAGTAGGCCGCGTCAGGCGCCGTAGCGCGTCTCCAGCATGGACCAGACCGCGCGCAGGCCGCAGGCGGCGCCGCCTTCGGGTCTGCCGTATTTCGATTTGCGCCAGGCCCAGATGTCGAAATGCGCCCAGCTTTTCGCGGTGATGAACTGTTTGAGGAAGATTGCCGCCGTGATCGAGCCGCCGAAGCTGCCGCCGGAATTGACGAGGTCGGCGACGGGGCTTTTGAGGTCAGCGAGGTAGGGGTCCCAGAGGGGCATGCGCCAGACAGGGTCGCCGGTATGAGTGGAGGCGGCGAGAATGTCGGCGGCGAGGGCCTCATCGTCCGTGTACAGAGGGGCGAGGTCTGCACCAAGTGCAACGCGGGCAGCCCCGGTGAGGGTGGCAAAATCGAGCAGCAAGTCCGGTTCGAATTCGCAGGCGCGGGCAAGCGCATCGGCGAGCACGAGGCGGCCTTCGGCGTCCGTGTTGTCGATTTCGACGGTGAGGCCCTTGCGGCTGGAGAGGATGTCACCGGGGCGGAAGGCGTTGCCGGAGACCGCGTTCTCGGCGGCGGAGACATAGAGCTTCAGGTGGACGTGAAGGCCCGCGCCCATGACGAGTTCGGCAAGCGCGATGGCGTGGGCGGCGCCGCCCATGTCTTTTTTCATGATGCGCATGCCGTCGGCGCCTTTGATGTCGAGGCCGCCGGAATCAAAGGTGATGCCCTTGCCGCAGAAGGCGAGCTTCGGATGGGCGGGGTTGCCCCATTCGAGTTCGAGGAAGCGAGGCGCTTCGGTGGCGGCGCGGCCGACGGCGTGGACCATCGGGTAGTTATGGGTGAGGAGATCGTCGCCGGCGATGGCGTTGACGCGCGCGCCAAAGCGTGCGGCGAGGTCTTCCATCTCTTTCTGCAGGCCGGCGGGGGTGAGATCGGCGGCGGGCGTGTTGACCATGTCGCGCAGATGAGCGGCGGCGGCGGCTTCGCGGGAGAGACGCTCGCCTTCCTTGCCTGAGGGAACCTTCAGGCGGGGCGGTTCGGCCTTCTCTTTCTTGTAGCGGGTGAAGCGGTAGGCCCCGTCTGCCCAGGCGGCAGCGATCCAGGCGAAGGACTGGCCGCCATCTTCGAGCACCTCATAGTCGCCCTCCGGCAGGCGCGCGGCGAGGGCGGCGAC
Organism: Hyphomonas sp.; assembly: GCA_003486945.1. GTDB lineage: Bacteria > Pseudomonadota > Alphaproteobacteria > Caulobacterales > Hyphomonadaceae > Hyphomonas. Next base: position 2,269 of record DNFL01000085.1, read on the forward strand.
AGCGAGGGCGTCCTTGCCCGCGCCCAGCCCGAACAGGACTGAGGCGACCCGTCCTCCTTCGCCCGGAACGATGACCGCCTGCCCGGCCGCGCCGGTGAAGCCCTGCGCTTTGGCAATGGCCCGGGCCTGCGGGAACGGATCGGTCTTCAGATCCGCGAATCCACGGGCTGTGTAGAGGTAAACGCCAGCGGGCGTCTTCGGGCGGGCGGTAAAACTGTCGTGCATGCTCTTTCCTGCCGGGCAGAAGGTTAAGGCCGGGCGCACCGGCGTTAACCGAACCTTGACCCCGGTCATTCAAAATCGGGCTTATGGACCCGATACATACACGGAGGCCGATGATGTCCAGTGCCAAAACGTCTCTGGCCCTGCTTGCCTTTGCGCTTGCCGCCTCCACGGCGGCCTGCGCCTCCTCGGGCAAGAATGACCCCAACTTTGCCGCCATGAAGGCGATGGAAGAGGCGATGAAACCGGCCTCGGCCGAGGAACGCGCCGCGGCCAACCGGGCCGACCCGCTGACCCGGGCCAATTTCTGGGGCAAGGAAAACGCCAAGGATCCCGAAGACCTCGTGACCGCACTGGAATTTGCCCGCGCCCTGCGCGAGATCGGCAGTCAGGACCGCGCCGTCGATGTGCTGTCCCGCACCCTGATCGTGCATCCGAAGAGCGCCGATGTGCTGATGCTGCTCGGGCGCATCCACATGTCGAAGGGTGACACGGACAGCATCAATGCGGCCGGAATGGCCTTCTACCGGGCTGCGGAAGCAGAACCCGGCCGGGCGGAAACCTGGGCAGCGCTCGGCACCGCGTATGACCGGCTTGAACGTCACAACCTTGCGCAAGCCTCCTACGCCAAGGCGCTGGAGATCGAGCCCTACCGTACGACGACGCTGACCAATTACGGCCTCTCCCTTCTGCTGACCGGTGACCTTGCCGGCGCCGAGCAGAAGCTGCGCCTCGCCGCTGCCAATGTCGATGCCGGCTCGCGCGTGACGGAAAACCTTGCGCTCGTGCTGGGCCTACAGGGCCGGTTTGAAGAAATGAAAAAGGTGAGCGGCGCGGCGGCGCCTTCGCAGATTGTCGAGCAGAACGTTGCGCTGCTGCAGGGCCTGATCAAACCGGCGCGCAGCTGGGACGCGCTGGCGGAGCCGGCCAGGCTGACCGATGCATCGCCGTCGATTGATCCGCCTGCCGCTGCACCTGCGGCACGTATCGAGGATAGCGCGGACAGCGTGCCAGAGAAGCGGACGCTGCGACTGCGGAACTAGCGCGGGTTTGACGGCCAAGCCGCGGATTGGCCCATTCGAGACCGACTTATTCCCGCCCGACTGCTACAACCCCAACTTCTCAAGCATTCCAGAGATCCGCGTTCTTGTGGGCTCGTCCCGAAAGGGAAAAGCTCGAAGGAAATCGGTCCTGTTCAGGTGTGAAGCACGTGCATGTACGGACGCTGCCCACGCTTTTGCACGAGTTTTGTCGCCATTTAGACCATGAGCCGCGGCGGCAATCATTTCTATCAGCGCGTGAGAGCCTGGTGAGTTTGCTGCCCGCTCAGCCCACTCAGCCGCTTGCGCCGCGTCCTCAAGGGCAAGATAGGAGAGGGCCCTGACACCCAACATGCCGTAGACCAGCGGATCCAAAGGGCTCAAAACAAGTGCTGCCGCAATGTTCGTCTGGCTGGTTTTAGCGCTGCCCAGAAGTGCTTCGGCCCATCCTGTAGAATACTTCGCCTGTGCATAATTCGGATTGAGGGCGCTGGCCCGCTCAAGCCAGGGAAGACTTGCCTCAAGATCGCCGCGCAGCCATTGCGCTCGACCCATTGTAAAATGCCCGAATGGATCGAGCGGGTCTCGCTCGACGCATTGGGATGCATAGTGCTGCGCGAGGGTTTTTGCGTCCGCATTGTCGTCATAACGCAGGAAGGCGCTTTGGAAGTGTGTGAAGGAAAGCCCAGCATAAGCCCGTGCAAAACCCGGCTCCATAGCGATAGCACGCTTGAAAAAGCCGGTGGCGACTTCATTGTCCGACTTGTTGAAGCGATACATGTGATGGACGCCGAGGTGATAAACGGACCAGGCGTCGAGGTTTTCCGGCGATTTAAGCAGCGCCCTCTGCGCTTCGTTCGAGGGAATCCGGACTTCGACGGCATTCGTGACGGCCTTCACGATCAGGTCGCGTATCTCATGCACAGCGCCGATATCGGCGCGGAACCGGTCACTCCAGATGACGCCCTTGTGCCGTGTCTCGCTGAGCTCGACCGATATCGACATGGATTTGCCGGAGATTTCGACTGTGCCGGTGAGACAGTATTGAACGTTCAGCTTGTCGCGCACGTCATCGAGGTTCACGTCAGCGCCCCCGAAGCGGAATGACGAACCGCGCGCGATCACGAACAGCCAATGGAGACGCGACAGATCCGTGATCAGATCATGCGGCAACGCTTCGGCGACCGGAAACTCCGGCCGGGTCGGTCCGACCAGGTCAAACGGGATGACCGCAAGACTGGGCTGCGAGCCTCGGACTGGCGCGTAAATGGCAGGCGGCGCGGACTCCCCGAAAGAGACCGCCGGCCGGGAGGCGACTTCGGCCACGAAAGAAAACCCTATTCCGTGAACCGTTCGGATGACGGACTGCGTCCGGCCGTCATCGCCCATCGACTGGCGGGCAGACTTGACGCGGCTTGAAATCGCCGAGTCGGACACGATCCGCCCGTTCCAGACCTTTTCGACGATCTCGTCCTTGGTAACCACGCGGTCGCGGTTTTCAATCAGCAGCCGGATGAGCGCAAACACCTGCGGCTCCACCGCAACGACCACGCCGTTCGAGCGCAGTTCAACTCGGCTGGTATCGAGCTCGAATTCGCCAAACTGATATAGCATCACCCGCAATCATAGCCGAAAACCCTGTAATCTCCAGATAATCTACAGACGGTCTGCAAGCTGCCTGATTCGGCGTGCGCTACGTCTCTCACCTCATCCTTGCCCTTCAAGGAAAGCCGGAAAAGAGGGAACTCACGCATGACACTCAACCGTACATTCATTGTCGGCAAAGTCCTGGCGGTTGCGGCACTGGTAGTGGCTTCGGCCTGCACCAGCTCAAAGGCGCAGACCGCGACATCAACCCCGCTCGCACATTCGGTCGAGTCCGACCTGCCTTGGGGACCCTGCCCACCAATCTTTCCCGAGGGGTGCCAGATCGGCGTTCTTCAAGGGGACCCAGCTGCTCCGAATGCGGACATTTTTCTGCGTGTACCCGCCGGGCTTGGCCTTCCGGCGCACACCCACACGTCCGCGGAACGCATGATCCTTGTCTCTGGAGAACTGAGGGTCAAATACCTCGGTGCGCCGCCCGTCACCCTGCGGCCGGGTCACTACGCTTACGGCCCCGCATCTCTGCCGCATGACGCGACCTGCATAAGCAGCGACACTTGCACTCTGTTCATAGCATTTGAAGGTCCGGTCGACGCGATCGCTTATGCTGGGTCAGTGGAATGAAACGGTTTCGTCCGAGAGCAAGGTCTTCGCATGCTTTGAATGAAACCAATCTACACAAAAGTCCTCAGCAACGCTCTTCAGACTCGCCCTGCGGGGGCGCCGCGCGGCTTGCGTGTACTGCCTCTCTGCATGGCTAAGGAGACATTGTCTCACTGAGCGCCGGACGTCACATGATTTGCAATTCTCGCAAACATCAGCCCTACGCCAGAGTTCGCCGAATTCCCGCCGCTTCATCTAAACGTTGTCCCCGCCTACTCCGCTATATCGAACCTGATGCCCTGCGCGAGCGGGAGGTCGCTGGAATAGTTGATCGTGTTGGCGGCGCGGCGCATGTAGGCTTTCCAGCTGTCGGAGCCGGACTCCCTGCCCCCGCCTGTTTCCTTTTCGCCGCCGCCGGCGCCGCCGATTTCCGCCCCGGAGGTGCCGATATTGACG
>DNFL01000118.1:0-17359 GCA_003486945.1 Hyphomonas sp.
CGATGGCGGCGCGCTTGGCGTTCAGACCACTGACGATTTCCGCAAGGCTGCGACCACCGGCCAGCGGAATGCTGCGCGCCGTGAGCAGCGCTTGCAGTGCGCCTTCGGGTTCAGGCGCGTCCAGCACGGCGTGAACTTCCGGCTCCAGCGGATTGGCGGCCGCGTCCAGCACGGCGCGCACGCCGCCTTCCTGCCGGAAGGCACGTTTGAGAAGATCCGTGGAAACTGGCGGCAGACCAAGCGCATCGATGAAGGCCGGGAAGATGGCAAGGTCGCCCGTGACGATGGATGAGGGCCGCACGCCGCAGGCTTCCACCGCGCGGTGGACAAGGGCGAACAGCTCCGCATCCGCTTCCGGAGCGCGGGCATAGCCGAAGCGTTCGAGGCCGACCTGCGTGAATTCGAACGGATCATCGGCGGCCGCCGGCAGGCGGAAAGCACGGGCGGCGTAGGTGTAGGTTTTTGCGGACGCGCCCTCCGCGCTGAGCCGCGCGGCTTCGCGCTGGGCGACCGGCAGCGTCAGGTCTGGCCGCATCACCATTTCGGCGCCGCGATTGTCCGTAAACACACAAAGCCGCGCGCGCACGACTTCGCCGGACAGCTCCAGCGGAATGTCGGCGGGCATCACATAGTCAGGATCTATCGGCGTGCCGCCGGCGGCTTCGAACACCGCGCGCGCAACCGCCACAAGGGCGTCGTGGCTCATCCCTGCGCCTCTACGATCTTGCGAACAGCTGCAACCATTTCGGCGCGTGGCACTTCGATCTGTCCGGGGCGGGCTTCGCGGTATTCCTCGTTGGAGGCGATGGCTTTTGCCTGCTGGGCGCCGATCTCGAGATCCTTGATCGTGACGGTGCCTTTGGCGATCTCGTCGCCGCCGACAATGACGACTGCGGGCGAAGACCGCCGGTCTGCATATTTCATCTGCGGGCGCATGCCGGAGGCGCCCATATAGGCTTCGGCGCGGATGCCGCCGCGGCGGAGTTCGGCAGCAAGGCCGAGCGCGATGCCGGGATTGTCCTTGTCCAGATTAAGTACAACCACGGGTCCGTCGAGTTTCGTACCCTCCCCCAGAATGGCGAGCGCGGCAGCGAGACGCGAGATGCCGATGGAGAAACCGGTGGCAGGCACCCGCTCTCCCGTGAAGCGGGCGACGAGATCATCATACCGCCCGCCGCCGCCAATGGAGCCGATGCGGTAAGTCTTGCCGTCTTCGCCGGCAACCTCGCGCAGCAGCTCTGCCTCGAAGACAGGGCCGGTATAATATTCCAATCCTCTGACCACGGACGGATCGATCTTCACGTCATCCTCCGGCGCGCCAAGCGCTTCGAGCGCGAGGGCAATGGCTTCGAGTTCGGCGAGGCCTGCCTTGCCTTCTTCGGTGAAGCCTGCGGCCTTGGCAAGATTGGCGAGCGTAACCGCGCGCGTCGCGGCGCCCGCTTCAGCGAAGGCGAGCACGCGCTTCACTTCGTCTGCACCGAGGCCTGCGCCTTTCGTATAGTCGCCGCTCTCATCCTTGCGGCCGGCGCCGAGAAGATCGGCGACGCCCGAGGCGCCGAGCCGGTCGAGCTTGTCGAGCGCGCGCAGGATGGCGAGGCGGGTTTCAGGCTTGTCCGCGCCGACCGAGTCGAGCACGCCGTTCAAGAGGCGCCGCGTGTTCACGCGCACGACGAATTCGCCGTCCTTCATGCCGACCGCGCGCAGCGCTTCGGCGCCCATCGCGATCATTTCGGCATCTGCATGAAATCCGGGCGCGCCGACGGTGTCGGCGTCGCATTGCCAGAACTCGCGGAAGCGGCCGGGGCCGGGTTTCTCGTTGCGCCAGACCGGGCCTGCAGCATAGCGGCGGAACGGGCGGCCGAGCATCTGGCCTTGTTCCGCCACAAAACGCGCGAGCGGGGCGGTGAGATCATAGCGCAGCGCAATCCACTGTTCGTCATCATCCTGCATCGAGAAGACGCCGGCATTCGGGCGATCATCATCGGGCAGGAACTTGCCGAGCGCGTCGGCATATTCGAAGGCGCCGGTATCGAAGGCTTCGAAGCCCCACTGGCGGTAAACCGAGGTGACGGTCTCCACGAGCCGGGCCTGGGCCTGGATCAGCCCTTCGCGCTTGTCGGGGAAGCCGCGCGGCTTGCGGGCGAGGTCCTTGCCGGAGAGGGGCTGGGGATCCTTGGTGCTCATGGCGTCAGTCCGTATCCTGTGTGTCGGCCCGGTCCGCATAGAGGCAGGCGGCCGGATTGGGAAGGCAACATGGCCGATTGGGCGCGCCCGGGGTGCGGCCTGCTCTTCTGGATCGGTTCTCGGAAGGAGGAACACTTTTCAGAGGCGCAGCCGGACCGGTTCGCGCCTCGCCGGCGCGTCATGCGTGATGATGATGGTGGTGCAGAGCGGTGTTCATGGCCGCGCGGATACTGAGGCGGGCGGGGAAAGTCAACTGAAGCCGGATTAAACGGGCTGTGAAGGCAGGGTGCTTGAAGGACGCGGTAAATCCGCTAGTCATCAGGCAACCGGGCTTCGTGGGCGCCCGGTCAGGCGGCGCGCTGCCCAAGCCCCACTCGATGGCCTGTGGCCCAGAGTGTGGAGACTGACCGATGATTGCCCCAACCCCTTCCCTGCGAGACCTGACCGCGGCGAGCTTCCGCATCGGATGCCTCGGCTTTGGCGGGCCGGCGGGGCAGATCGCGCTGATGCACCGCATCTTCGTCGACGAGAAGAAATGGATCGATGAGGACGAATACCTGCACGCTCTCAACTATTGCATGCTGCTGCCGGGACCGGAGGCGCAGCAACTGGCGACCTATGCCGGCTGGCGGCTGCACGGGGTGCGCGGCGGAGTGATCGCGGGTGCGCTGTTCGTGCTGCCGGGGGCTCTGATCGTGTTCGGACTGACCTGGCTTTATGCCACGCTCGGGACGACGCCGATCGTCGCCGCGCTGTTCTATGGTATCAAGGCGGCGGTGATCGGGTTCATCCTCGAGGCGCTGTGGAAGGTCGGCAAGCGGGCGCTGAAGACGGTGGGCGATGTGGCGCTGGCGCTGCTCGCGTTTCTTGGCCTGTTCCTGTTTGCCCTTCCCTTCCCGCTGGTGATTGCCGCCGCCGCCGCGATTGGTCTCGCCCGGAGTTTTTCCGCAGCGCCGGTGGCAGGCGAGGCGACGAGAGCCGCCGCGCCGAAAACCGGGAAGGCCTTTGCCACTGCGCTTGGCTGGGCAGCGGTCTGGTTTGCGCCGGTGATCGCGGCGTTCGCGGTGCTGGGGCCGGACCATGTGCTGACGCGGGTGGGCGTGCTTTTCTCGAAACTGGCGGTCGTCACCTTCGGCGGCGCCTATACGGTGCTCGCCTACCTGCAGCAGCAGGCGGTGCAGGCCGAAGGCTGGCTGACGGCGCCGCAGATGATCGACGGCCTTGGCCTTGCCGAGACGACGCCGGGGCCGCTGGTGCTCGTCAACCAGTTCGTCGGCTTCTTGGCCGGCTGGGGGGCGGACGGCGGCGGTTTGGTGCTGGCGATTGCTGCGGCAGCGATGGCGAGCTGGTGCACCTTTGCGCCTTCGTTCGTGTGGATCTTTGCCGGAGCGCCGTTTTCCGAATCGATGAGGCGCAGCCGTTTTGCCACGGGCATTCTCGCGGCAATCACGGCGGCTGTGTTCGGGATCATCGCCAAGATCGCGGTCGTGTTCGGGCTGGCGGTGCTGCTTCCGGCGGATGGCTTTGATCCGTTCGCGGCGCTGATTGCGGCGGGCGCGGCGATTGCGCTCATAAGGTTCAAGGCGAACATCGTGTTGGTCGTGATCGCCTGCGCGCTGGCGGGCCTGTTGCGGCTGGCCTTGCCGGGAGCCGCTTGACGGCAAACGCCGTTGCCCTAGTTTGCGCGCGTCAACTGGAACCGGGCCCCTCTGGCGATTGCGGCGGCAATCGCGATGTCGGATCCCCCTACGGACTTCGCGCGGACGCGGCGCACCTTTACCGGACCTGTCCTTTCCAATGCCTGACTTCATGACCGTGGACTATGCGGGCCAGCCCTTGTGGCTGTGGGCCAGCTTTCTCTGTTTCATCCTGTTCCTGCTCTGGGTCGATCTCGGCCTGCTGAACCGCAAGGACGGGATCGTCTCTCCGAAAAAGAGCGCGATGATGTGGGCGGGCTTTGCCTCGCTGGCCGTCGCTTTCGGATTCTACATCTGGTTCTTCTACGAACCTGATCCGCAATTCTACAATGACCCCACCAACCTGAAACAGCAGGCGGTGATCCAATACGCGACCGGCTACCTGCTCGAGACCGCGCTCGCCTTCGACAACATATTCGTCATTGGCATGGTGTTCACCTTCTTCGCCGTGCCGCGCGAATACCAGCACCGGGTGCTGTTCTGGGGCATCATCGGCGCGATTGTTTTCCGGGGGATTTTCATCTCGCTCGGCGCAGCCGTAGTGAACGAGTTCACCTGGGTGCTCTATTTCTTCGCCGCCTTCCTGATCTTCACCGGCGGCAAGATGCTGTTCTCCGGTGGTGATGATGACGATGAGGAAATCGATCTCGAGAAGAACCCGGTGCTGCGGTTCCTAAAGAAACGCCTGCGGGTGACGGACACGATCGACAACCACAATTTCGTCGTGCGCCGCCCGCATCCGCGCACCGGCAAGATGGTGCTGTTTGCGACGCCGCTGTTGCTCTGCCTGCTGATGGTCGAGATTGTCGACATCATCTTCGCAGTCGACTCGGTGCCGGCGATCTTCGCGGTGACGCGCGATCCGTTCATCGTCTACACCTCGAACATCTTCGCCATACTTGGCCTGCGCTCGATGTATTTCATGCTGTCTGCGGCGATCGCGCGGTTCAAGTATCTGAAGTACGGCCTGTCGCTGGTGCTGGTGCTGATCGGGCTGAAGATCTTCTGGAACTTCCTGCTCTACAAGGAACTGCACCTTGTGCCGTATCTGGAGCCGCAATGGTCGCTGATGCTGACCGTGCTATTCCTCGGCGGCGCGATCCTGTTCTCGCTGTGGAAGACGGGCGCGGACGCGAAGGCGGCGCGGGGGTAAAGTCCCTCACCTCCCATTACTGCGCAACGGGAGGTGAGGGACTAGCCCACGTTCCGTCTGGGGATGATCTTGAAGATACCGGTGCCGCGCATCAGGGTCTTGTCGCCGGTCCAGATGCGGCCTTCGACGGTGATGACATCGTCCTGCCGGCCAACGACATGGCCGTCGCCTTCGACGAAACTGCCGAGCGGAGCGCCGGCGAGGAAATCGCAGAGCAGGCGGACGGTGACCCACCAGGTATCGTCATCCTTCTCCACTGCCCCGCCCCAGGCCATGTCGGCGAAGGTCATCAGCATGCCGCCATGGGCGTTGAGCATGCCGTTGGTGTGATACTCCTCCACCCGGAAGGCGCGGGTCAGGTGGCCGTTCTCGCGCTTCTCGAAGAGCGGCCCGATCTGGCGGCCAAATCCGCGATGCCAGGCGAGCTGGGTGTAGCCGGGCGGGAGTTCGGTAGTCTGGTAGCGGTTGAAATCATCTGTCATGGGCCGGGGGCATAAACCCGGCGGGCGCCTGACTGCAAGATGTGCCTTGAAATTGCCATTCAGGACGGGAAAGCATGCGCGCATGGTCCGGGCTGCACTCTCCCTCGTTCTGATTGCATCCACCCTTGCCGCGCCGGCGCTGGCCGAGCCGCGGGCCCGTGACAATCCGCTGGTCCTCTCCTCCGTGCTGAGCGCACGCGAACCGCTGGACGCGTGCGGCGGGCGGGACATTCTCGATGCTGTCGTGCCGGACGGGCCGTTCCTCGAGGCCTGCAAGTTCCACGACGCCTGTTACCGCTCCGCCTCGCTCGATCAGGGCGTGTGCGATGCGGACTTCCTGCATGACATGCGCGAGGCGTGTGACACGAAGTATCCGATCCCTGACCGGGCCGGTAAGAATGCGGCCTGCCAGGTGGCGGCCTATACCTATTACCGCGCGGTCAATTCGCGCTTCGGCTCGATGCTCTATCCGGGCGGCGTGACAGAAGGGCAGATCGGCAAGACGGTGCAGAGCGTGAGCGCGGGCCTGAATGGCACGCCGCATCTTCAGGCGTGTACGGACGTTCGCAACGCGTCGAACCGCAAGTTGCGCTATTTCCTGACGCTGCATGATGCCAAGGGCCAGTGGGTGGCGACGGCGCCGGGGATGGCGTCGCTGTCGCTGCAACCGGGCGAAGTGCGCGAGCTGTGCGTGGGCACGGGTGTCTCCTGGTTCCGCAGCGCGGAGAATATCGGCGCGGCCTATGCGCTGACGCTGAAGACAGATGATCCGTCTACGCTCAATCCCTTCGGCGACCTGATCGATGTCGACCGGGTGGACTGCACGCTGGCAACCGGCGAGTGCCGGCGGGTGGGACGCTAGAGTTCGATCATGTCGAAATCGGCTTTTGGGGTGCCGCAGAGGGGGCAGATCCAGCCGGAGGGAATATCGGACCAGCGGGTGCCGGGGGCGAGGCCTTCGGAAAGGTCGCCTTCCTTTTCGTCGTAGATGTAGCCGCAGGTGCGGCATTGCCATGTCTTGTAGGGCTCGCTCATTTTTTCCTCCCCTTGCCTTGCGGTTGCAGCCGCAGGCGGATGGTGGCGATCAGTTCGTCGCGGACGGGTGCGGCGTCGAAGCCGGGATCGATGAGCGCCTGCATGCGCATGCCGAGAAGGGCGCAGCCGAGCAGCAGGGCTTCGGCGTCGGCGTCATTTTCCTTCGGGATGTCGCCGGCGGCCTGGCCGCGTTCGATGAAGCTGCGGATCAGCGCGCGTTCGACCTCATGCGACTCGGCGAAAGCGGCGCGGGTGTCCTGCCGGTCGGCGACAGCGGCGGAGAGAAGCATGAAATAGGTGTCGCCTTCCGGCGAGCCGCGCAGGGATTCGGTGTGCAGGCGGACGAAGGCGCAGAGGGCATCGATGCCGTTCATCTCGCCGACATGGCCGGCCTCGAGTTCCTCATTCTGCCAGTCGTGCAGGAAGGCGATGAGGGCGCGGATGAGACCGTCCTTGGAGCCGAAGCGCTGGGTGACGAGACCGCGGGAGAAACCGGCTTCGCGCCCGATCATGTCGAAGGTTGCGGCAGCCACACCGTCACGCGAGACGACGCGGATGGCCGCCTGCAGGAGTTCACGCTCCGACCGGTCGCGGCGCTCGGCCTGGGTGAGGCGCGCGGGCGGGTTTGGCTTGCGGGTTTTCGCGTCCGTCATGTCGCACCCCTTACATAATTGTTGGCTGTATAGCAAGTTTGTTGTACGAGGGGATCACCGCCTTCACAGAGGCACGAGAACTGATCAGGGAAGAGACACATGGCCATACCCGCCGATATCGCAAAGGAAGTGATTGATCCAAAGGCCTATGCCGACTGGCAGCGCTCGCACGAGGCGTTTGCTTGGCTGCGCAGGAATGCGCCGCTGGATGTGGCGGAGGTGGACGGCTTCGATCCGTTCTGGGTAGTGAGCCGGCATGCCGATATCCTGACGGTGGAGCGGCAGAATGATCTCTTCCATAACGAAGACCGCTCGGCGACGCTGACAACCATCGAGGCGGACAAGCGGGTGCGCGCAATGATGGGCGGCAAGCCGAACATCCTGCGCTCGCTGGTGCAGATGGATAATCCTGATCACATGCAGTACCGGCGCCTGACGCAGGCATGGTTCATGCCGCAGAACCTGCGCAAGCTGGAAGACCGTATCCGCGAGATTGCGCGCGGCTTCATCGACCAGATGGCGGCGCACGGAAACGAGTGCGACTTTGCGCGCGATGTGGCGTTCCTTTATCCGCTGCATGTCATCATGGAAGTGATGGGCGTGCCGGCGGCAGATGAGCCGCGCATGCTGAAGCTGACGCAGGAATTGTTCGGCACGCAGGACCCGGACGTGAACCGTGCGGGCCGGGAGCTGGAAAATCCGGATGACGCGCTGACGATGATCAACGCGACGATCCTGGACTTCATGACCTATTTCAACGCGATGACCGAAGACCGCCGGAAGAACCCGCGCGAGGACCTTGCGAGCGTGATTGCAAATGGCGCGGTGTATGGCCAGCCGCTGGGGCATCTGGAAGCGATGAGTTATTACATCATCGCGGCGACGGCCGGGCATGACACGACCTCCAACACCACGGCCGGAACGATGTGGGCGCTGGCTGAGAATCCGGATGAGTTCCGGAAAGTGAAGAACGACCTGTCGATGATCCCTTCCCTCGTGGAGGAGTCGATCCGGTGGGAGACGCCGGTGAAACATTTCATGCGCACTGCGACGGATGATACCGAAGTGGCCGGACAGAAGATCCGCAAGGGCGATTGGCTGATGCTGTCATATCCATCCGGCAACCGCGATGAGGCGATGTTCGAGGACCCGTATGCGTTCCGCGCCGACCGCACTCCGAACAAGCATGTGGCCTTTGGCTACGGCGCGCATGTCTGCCTCGGCCAGCATCTTGGCCGGATGGAAATGCGCATCCTTTGGGAAGAGCTGCTGCCGCGGCTGCATTCGGTGGAACTCGCCGGCACACCGACACGGACGCAGGCGAACTTCGTTTGCGGGCCGAAGGCAGTGCCGATCCGGTTCAGGATGAACTGACGCTGTTGTCGATACTGAAATTGTAGAAGGTGACGATCAGGTTGCTGAGGGCGTGAGCGAGGATGGGGGCGGCAATTCCGCCGCTAGCGACGCGCAGGTAACCCATCAGGACACCGAGGATGAAGACGCTGATCTGGCCGGAGAGGTAGTATTGTTCGTGCGTGCCGGCGAAAAGCGCGGCAACGGCGGTGACACTCATCCAGACCGGCCAGCCGCGCGCGAGCAGGACGCTGAGCAGGAAACCGCGGAAAGCGAGTTCCTCGAAAACCGGTGCGGCGATGACGGCGGAGAAGAGTTCGCCGGGCAGCGTTTCGGGCGCGTAGGTGGTTTCGTAGCCGGGCTTTTCGACGGGCAGTACTTCCTGCCCGGTCAGCTGCAGGGCGATATAGTCAATCGGCGCGAAGGCGTACCAGTTGACGGCAACCGACGCGAAAATCAGGAAAATGATCAGCGGACCGAGATCGCCGCGCGGGGCTGCTTCATGGCGTACGCCCCGGTGGCCGAGCCAGACCCAGAGGCCGGCGCCGCAGCCGAGCATGACAAGGCCCCAGACGATCTGCGAGAGCGGATGGTCGTTGTACCACCACGGCGCCCAGACCGCTTCGGCGACAGAAGGCGCGGCATATTCATGCAGGAAGGAAACTTCGGAAATCAGCCAGGTGATCACGGACAGGGCCGCAATCGACCAGAACAGCGCCGAGATCCACATGTGCGCGATCGGCGGCTTCAGAGGCGCGCCGGGTTCGCTTGTGTCTGGTTGCATGCCGGTTGTCCCCTTGGCCCCCCAGCCTAGCGGCGGGCGGAGCCGGCTTCAACCGGGGCCCTCTTCAGACAGGATTGGTGAGGCCGGCGGCGGCGAGGGATGAGGACTGGCGGGCGGCGACGGAGTCCACGGTGAAGCCTTCCAGGCTTTCTTCGAACAGCTGGTGGAAGTTCAGCTCTGCGCCGAGGCGGAGATAGGCGGCGCCGAGGCCGATGGCGGCGCGGTCCATGAAGACGAATTCGCGCGGGATTTTCACGGGTCCCTTCTCTTTCAGCAGCTGGCGGACGCGGAAGGCTTCCTTGCGACCATACTCACCGGGCCGGATCCCGTCGGCGACGGAGCGGACACGGTTGTCGATGATCGGGCCATAGATGAAGCGGGCCCAGACGTTCAGCACTTCGGCCAGCTCGCGGGAGAGATTTTCGAAGCCCCAGGTTTCATAGGCGGCATAGGCGGCATCGAAATCATCGTGCAGCATGGCGCGGTAGAGATCGACCACGCCGCCGACGAAGCGCGGCGGGAAGATGCGCACGCAGCCGAAGTCGAGAAGGTTGATGCCCTCCCCGCCGCCGGTGACCTGGTAGTTGCCGAGATGCGGGTCGCCGTGGATGACAGCGTAGGAATTCATCGGCGCCCACCAGGTCCAGAACAGCATGGCGGCGATGCGGTTGCGAATTTCCTGCGGGGCGGATTCGAAGGCGGTGAGCTTTTCGCCGGAGAGCCAGGTCATGGTGAGCAGGCGGTCGGTGGAAAGCTCCGGCACGAGCTGCGGACAAGTGACGAAGGATTTGTCGGCGAGCATCTGGCGGTAGAGGCCGATGTGTTTCGCCTCGCGGGCATAGTCGAGTTCTTCGCGCAGGCGGTCGGTGATTTCTTCGACCATAGCGTCGGGGTCGATTGAGCCGTCCATGCGCTTGAAGAGGCCGAGGAGGGTGCGAAGCTGGCCGACATCGGATTCCACGGCACTGGCCATGTCAGGGTATTGCAGCTTGCAGGCGACCTCGCGGCCATCATGCAGGGTGGCGCGGTGGACCTGGCCGAGGGAGGCAGCGTGGGCGGCTTCCTTGCCGAACGCCGCGAACTTTGTCTCCCACCCTGCCCCGAGTTCGGCGCGCATGCGGCGCTTGACGAACGACCAGCCCATGGCGGGGGCCTCGGCCTGAAGCTGCGCGAACTCGGCGGCGTATTCGGCAGGGAGCAGGTCCGGCACCGTAGAGAGGAGCTGGGCCACTTTCATCAGCGGGCCCTTGGACTTGCCGAGGGCAGCGGCGAGGGCCCTGGCGGTTTTCTGGTCACCCTCATCGCCGCCGAACAGGGACTGGGCGGCAAAGGCGATGCCGGCGCCGGAGAGGTTCACGCCGACTTTCGCCGTACGGGCGAACCGGCCGGTGAGGCGGTTGCGTTCGGGATCGTCAGGCCGGGAGGTATCGCTCATGCAGCGGATATAGAGGGCGGCCCGGCACTTGCACAGGCTGCCGCGGCGGGCTGCGTGACAAGGCTGTAAGGCTGGAGTATAGCGCCCGCCAATTCGACAGTTTCAGAGGCCAGACTGCACCCACCGCCGCGACCCGCACCTGACGGACCACCCCGCGATACAGCAGCGCCTCCCCGCACCCGGAAAATCCCATGTCCTACAAAACCCTGATCACCGAAGCCGTCGCCGAAGACGGATATGCCGTCATCCAGATGAACCGGCCGGAGAGCCTGAACGCCCTCAGCGAAGAGATGATGACCGAGCTGTCGGCGGCGCTCGACCGGTTCGAGGCGGATGACGACATCCTGTGCATCATCCTGACCGGATCAAAGCGCGCCTTCTCCGGCGGCGCGGATGTGAAGGAAATCCAGAACAAGACCTTCCCGCAGTCTTATTATGAGGACTTCATCACCCGGAACTGGGAGCGCACGGCGCGGGCCCGCAAGCCGGTGATCGCGGCAGTGGGCGGCTATGCCATTGGCGGGGGCTGCGAGCTGGCGATGATGTGCGACATTATCCTGGCCGCCGACAATGCCCGCTTCGGCCAGCCGGAAATCCGGCTCGGCATCATGCCGGGCGCGGGCGCAACGCAGCGCCTGACACGGGTGATCGGTAAGTCCAAGGCGATGGAGCTGTGCCTGACAGGCCGGATGATGGAAGTGCAGGAAGCCGAGCGCTGCGGCCTGATCAGCCGGATCGTGCCGGCCGACGACCTGATGGAAGAGGCCCGCGAGCTGGCGACGACCATCGCCCAGATGCCGCGCGCCGCCGCGATGATGACCAAGGAGGCGATCAACGCCGCCTATGAAACGCCGATGTCGCAGGGCATTCAGTTCGAGCGGCGCCTGTTCCATTCTCTGTTTGCGACCGATGACCAGAAGGAAGGCATGAAAGCCTATCTGGAAAAGCGAACGGCGCATTTCCGCGACCGCTGACCTGCCCGCGGGCGGATGGAACAAGAGAATTCCACAGCTCTCTCTATGTGTGATAGAGTTCTCCAGACGCTGGGGCGCGCACAAGGGGAATGTGGGATGGACGTACAGGATGCTGGGCTTGCGGTGGCGTTTGTCGCCTCGCTGCTGATCAATGCCGGGTTTCTGGTGATGCTGTTGCAACGCCAGACCGGAAAGTTCCTGATCGACGGGGACGACGAGACTTTCCTTCTGAGAAACCGGAAGACCGGCGCCATCAGCCGGCTGGACCACCAGATGAAAGTGAAGCCGGGCGACCGGCGGATTGTGACTTTTGAAAAACGACACAGGCTGAGCTTCCCGGTTTACGACCGGATGCTGCGGCAACTGAGCGAACGGGAACTGACGGACACGCATGGCGGCATCTCGCTGAGAATCCACACGACGACGCCTGCCCCCTTCCCGGTGATCACCAATGATGGCCACTCCGTGCTTGTGACGGCATCGGTCAGTTTCGCCGTCGAGAAGGACCGGGCGTATCTCCTGGCGAAGCTGGCAGATTTCGGTTCACAGCTGGAGCGGCGAATCCACTCCGCATTTTCAAGTGCCATTGGCGCCCTTCGCGACGAAGAGATGCGCCAGATGCTCGGGAAGATCGAAGCGGATGTGACCAAGGAACTCGAGGCCATGGAGCGGGAGGCCAAGTTTGGTGTGCCGCTTGGCATCAAGATCTATGAGGCGCGCTTCCAGTATGAAGACGCCGACAAGAGCCCGGCGCGGGACATCACCATCGTCAGCTCCGGCGCCGCTGCGCCCCTGTCCGCAAGTCCGCGTGCGGGCGGCGAGCCGGACAGCGCGGCAGGCACCGCCTCGCCTCAGGTGGTCACCCTGCAGACCCGCGCGTCCGCCGACCCGTCTGCCGGCAGGCCCGGCGCGATGCAATTTGCCGGCACCGAACTTGACAAGCTGCTCGACCAGTTCAAGGGGCGCAGCCCGGACCAGATCGCGGCGCTGATGAAGCTGATGGAGCTGCAGACCCGGCAGAATATTGTGACGACGCTGGCGGAGACCGGCGGCGTCATCGTATTTTCGGCCAAGGAACTGGGGCTGGACGGAAACCCTGTAGTGGAGGATGCCGTGATGAACGCCCTGTTGCCCCCGCTGAGCGCGCCCAAGGCGGCCGAATAGACCCGACGGGCGGCTGCTTTTCGGCGAATATCGCGGTTGACGCACACCCGCCGTTTATGTATTCCCCCGCCTTCTGCCTGACCGGTCCATACCTTTCCTTGGCCGGGGGCATCTGGAGTTCACAATGGCAAATACCCGTTCTGCCAAGAAGATGGTCCGCAAGATTGCGGCCCGCACCGAGGTTAATAAGTCGCGCAAGTCGCGCGTGCGCACCTACGTCCGCAAGGTCGAGGAAGCCATCGCTTCGGGCGACAAGGCCGCCGCAGCTGAAGCTCTGAAGGCCGCCCAGCCCGAAATCATGCGCGCCGTGACCAAAGGCGTTGCCCACATGAATACGGCTTCGCGCAAGGTTTCGCGCCTTTCGGCCCGTATCAAGGCGATGGCATAAGCCAGCATCTGCGCCGGTCCCGCCGGCAACATTAAAACGCCCGTCAGGTGACCCTGGCGGGCTTTGTTTTTGACCCCGGAACTGCTATCAGATTGAAGCGGCCCGATTGGCTCGCGCCGGCAAAATTGCAACCTGAGCGGTGGGTCCGGCGCGTCAGAATCCGGGGGTGTTGCAGGGTTGCAAACGGAGCCTGAAAAAGCGGGTTTTCCACAACCAAATATGGATGTCTCCTGTTGACAGAACTTCTGTGAACAAAAGTCATCAGACGCTCACATGTATTTTTTTTGACCGCCTCAAGCTGATGTATTTCCAACGCATTTTAACCATGTGAACCGAGTCAACAACCTTATTGGCACGTTCAAAAAAAAGTGGGGCTTGTAATGGATTTCTGTGCCGAATAACTTCCGTCTCACCAGCTGATTATAGTCCCGGTAAAGAGTATTTTTTGTGTCAGGCGGGGGCCTGCCGGGGCGCGTTGTGTGCGGGTTGGGAAGAGCGATCAAAACTAGAAACGGGGTCGGTGATGGGCCGAAGAAAAAGATTGTTTGTCTCTCGCGACAACCAGAATGGCCAAGACGGCCTGCATGGCGAGGTTACGGGTCTGCGCGTCTGGGAAGACGTGCTGACGGCGCTCGAGTCGCGCCTGGACATTGATGAATTCACACGCTGGATTTCAGACCTGCGTCTGGTGGCGGATGTCGACAGCGAAATGCTGCTCGCCGCACGTGACGCTGTGGCGCTGAGCCGCGTGAATGCGCGCCACAAGCGCGAGATCGAGCGCCTGTGGGCCGCTTTCGATCCTCTGGAGCGCAAGATCAAACTCGTCTGCTGGCTGACGATTCCGGACGAGATGCGCGAGCTGATCGGCGACCCATGGGCCGATGACGAAGAGGAAGAAGCAGCCGAAGCGGACATGGACATCGCGGACGCGCCGGCGGCGGGAAGCCCGGCGATGACATTTGCAAACCTCGTGGTTGGCCCGTCGAACCAGATTGCCGCAGGCATGGCGAAACGGATTGCCGCAGGCGCGCCTTCGGGCACCGCGATCACGCTGATCTACGGCCCGCAGGGCACCGGCAAGACGCATATTGCGCAGGCCCTGAAGGCCGAGGCCGCGGCGCGCGATGCCAAACGCAAGGTGGTGTACCTGACGGCAGAAGAATTCATGTCGGCCTATCTCGACGGGGTGCGGGCCCGCGACACCAGCGACCTGAAGCGCCGCCTGCGCGCGGCCACGCTGCTGATCGTCGACGACCTGCACCGGATTGCCGGCAAGCCGGGCACGAGCAACGAACTGTACCAGAACATCCGCGAAGTCACCGGCAGCGGTGGGCAGGTGGTTCTGGTGGGCGATACCGCGCCCGGCGAGACGACCGGCTTCGGCCAGCGCCTGCTGAGCGAGATCAAGGGGGCGACTTCGGTGGAAGTCGGTCTGCCCGATACGGCGATGCGCCGCGAAATACTTGTACGTCTTGCGTCCCATATCAGCGCCAACCATCCGGAGTTCCGCTTGAGCGACGACATGATCCAGAAACTGAATGCCGGCATCCGTGGACCGGGCCGGGAACTGACGGGCGCCGTGTGGAGCCTGTTTACCGAAGCCAATTTCGGTGAGGAAGAACCGACGATGGAGATGCTCGATCGCGTCATCCGCCGGCATGCCGGTGAGCAGCGCGAGCCGACGATCGACGTGATCAAGAAGGCGACGCTGAAGATCTTCCCGATCGCGCGCACCGACCTTGAAGGCCCGAGCAAGATGCAGGCCTATGTCTATCCGCGCCAGATCGCCATGTACCTGTGCCGCACGCTGACCCGGAAATCCTTCCCGCAGATCGGCCGTGCGTTCGGAAAAAGAGACCACACAACAGTGCTCTACGCCTTCCGGCGTATCAAGAAATCCCTGGAAGAAGATACGCGCCTTGCCGACGACATCGCCCGCGTCGAGGCCGCGATCCCGGACCTGCTCGAAAGCGGGCAGGCCTGAGGGGCCTGCGGACTTCCGGGCCGTCAGGGCGCTTGGCTTTTGCCGCAACTTGTTTAAGCATCCTCGGCCCGCTTCCCCCCGGAGGCGGGCTGATTCCCGGTAAGTCCCGGGATTCCGGACAAAGAAAAACGACAACAGGATTTGGGGGCGCCCGCTAAAACGGCGCCGATGATGGACGGACGAGACGATGAAACTGACAATCGAACGCGGTGACCTGCTGGATGCGCTGAGCCATGTGCAGAACATTGTCGAGCGCCGCACGACCATTCCGATCCTGTCCAACGTCCTCCTGGAAGCGAAGAAGGGCGAG
This sequence comes from Hyphomonas sp., assembly GCA_003486945.1. Lineage (GTDB taxonomy): Bacteria > Pseudomonadota > Alphaproteobacteria > Caulobacterales > Hyphomonadaceae > Hyphomonas. The sequence continues at coordinate 15,597 of DNFL01000118.1, forward strand.
CTGCGCCTGACGGCGACGGACCTGGATATCGAGGCAGTGGATTCGGCAACGGCGAAAGTGTCGAAGGACGGCGCGGTAACGGCGCCGGCGGGCACGCTGTTCGACGTGGTGCGCAAACTGCCGGCGGGCGCGGCAGTGCAGATGGATCTCAATCCGGAGACGCAACGCCTGGTGCTGACGGCGGGGCGGTCGCAGTTCGAGCTGCCGACGCTGCCGGCGGCTGACTTCCAGACGATGACGACGGATGAAGGCGGCGTGTCGTTCAATATCGCGGCCGGTGAACTGGCGCGGCTGATCGACAAGACACGGTTTGCGATCTCGACCGAGGAGACGCGCTATTATCTCAACGGCGTGTACCTGCACGCGGCGAAGAATGAGGCCGGCAAGCCGGTGCTGCGCTCGGTGGCGACGGACGGCCACCGTCTGGCGCTGGCGGAGCTGAAAGCACCGAAGGGCAGCGAGAAGCTGGAAGGCGTGATCGTGCCGCGCAAGACGGTGAACGAAATCCGCCGCCTGATCGACGGGCGCGAAGATGAAGTGTCGGTGACGGTGTCGGACACCAAGATCGTGGTGCATGCCGGCAAGGCGGTGCTGACCTCGAAACTGATCGATGGTTCGTTCCCGGACTATGCGCGCGTCATTCCGAAGGGCAATGACAAGAAGCTGACCGTGGACAACAAGGCGTTCGAGGCGGCAGTGGACCGCGTGTCGACGGTTTCGGCGGAGCGCTCGCGCTCGGTGAAGCTGTCGCTGGGCGATGGCAGGCTGACGCTGGCGGTGAACCATGCCGAAACCGGCGCGGGCAATGAGGAGATCGAGGCGGAGTATGCCTCTGACCCGATGGAGATCGGCTTCAATGCGAAATACCTGCTGGATATTGCAGGCCAGATTGAGTCCGACGAAGCGGAGTTCATGTTCAACGACCCCGCCTCCCCTGCCCTCGTGCTCGACCCGGCAGACGAGTCGGCGCGCTATGTGCTGATGCCGCTTCGGGTGTAGCCGGCGTGGAGGCGGATCGCCGTATCTTTATCGGCGGGTCGCTGGCGATCGCCGCGTTCGGCGGCGCGCCGGGATGCAGCGCAGAGACGGAGACCGCGATGTACGGGCTGATTGGAAAATTCACAGCGGCCGAAGGCAAGCGCGACGAGCTGATCGGCCACCTTCTTGAAGGGCTGCGCGATATGCCGGGCTGTCTCAGCTATATCGTGGCGAGCGATCCGGTAGCGCCGGAGACGATCTGGGTGACGGAAGCCTGGACGGATGAGGATAGCCACAAGGCGAGCCTGTCGCTGCCTTCGGTGCAGGATGCAATCCGCAAGGCGCGTCCGATCATTGCGGGCATGGAGAGCATCGCGCAGACACAGCCGGTGGGCGGGCACGGCCTGTCCTCCGTAGGCTGACATTCTGCGGCTTCAAGGCCCGGCCGGCATGACCGCTCTCACCCGCCTCTCCCTGACCGACTTTCGCAATTACGAGAGCGTGACGCTTAAGCTCGATGGGCGGGCAGTGTGCCTGTATGGTGCGAACGGGGCGGGCAAGACGAACCTGCTGGAAGCAGTGAGCCAGTTCGGGCCGGGGCGCGGATTGCGCACGGCGCAGCTGTCGGAGATGACAAGGCACGGCGCGCCGGGCGGCTGGTCGATTGCCGCGGTGCTGGACGAGGAACAGAAGATCGGCATTGCGCTTGACACGGCGGGGGGGGCGGGACGGACCCCGCGGGGGGGCGGGCGGCCCCCCCGCCCCCGCCCCCCGCCCCGGGCGGG
>DNFL01000118.1:17602-18047 GCA_003486945.1 Hyphomonas sp.
GACGGCGCGCCCGCGAGCCCCGGCGACCTGGCAGAGCGGATGCGGCTGATCTGGCTGACGCCGGCAATGGACGGCGTGTTCCGCGGCGGGGCATCGGAGCGGCGGCGGTTTTTCGATCGGTTGGTGATGGCGCACCAGCCTTCGCACGGGCCGGCTTCGGCGCGGTACGAGAAGGCACTGGCGGAGCGCAATGCGCTGATCGAGCGCGGGCATGTGGACCCGGCATGGGCGGACGCGATCGAGGCACGGCTGGCGGAAGCTGGCGCGGAGCTGGCGATCAACCGGGCGCTGGTGCTGGCAGACCTGCAGACGGCGATTGAAGCGAGGCCCGAGGGGCAGTTCCCGAAAGCGGACCTGTCGCTGATCGGCGAGGCGGAAGCGGCGGCGCTGAGGGGCGATGATTTCCGCGCGGTGTTCGACCTGCTGGTGGACGCTTACCGCGACG
>DNFL01000288.1 GCA_003486945.1 Hyphomonas sp.
GGCGGCGCAGGTAGGGCGCATGGGGCGCAGCAGCGGCAAGGGCGGCAGCGGGGCTTGCGGCGACAGGGCGGATGTTCAGCATCCCTCTTGCCTTAGCTGAGCCCTCGCAATCCGACAAATCCCTTGAGGGACCAAGGCTCTGGGGCAGGAAAAAATCCGCCCCGTTGACAGAGGCCCGTTTCGGCGTTTCGCTCTTGATCATGTGCGGGGGCGTTCAAGGGGGACAGTCATGCTGCGGATTCTTCGGCTGATCGGGGTGTTGACCGTTATCCCGCTGATCGGGATTGGCATTGGCATTGCCCGTTTCTGGGGCGATGTGCCGCTCGGACTGGAAGGTTTGATGCCGGCGGCGAATGAGTTGGCGGCCTGCTCCGTGGCGGTTCTTGGCGACCCTGGCGGATCGGCCTGCGGCGAGGCGACGGCGTTTGGCGCGCTCGCATTGTTGTCGGCGGCGGTGCTGGTTCTCTCGTTCGGCATAGTGCCTCTGTCGCGCCTTGTGGCGACGCTGCTCGGATCGCACCGCTCCATCCTGTCACTTGGATTCTGGCCCTACGCAGTGGTGATCACCGTCGTGGTCGGGGTCGTATCGCTGGTTCATGTCATCATCTTCGGCGGCGGCACGTATCTGGCCCTGCAGCATTGGTGGAACATCGAAAGCGGCATCCTGCTGGGAGTGATTGCGATCACGCTGCTGGGCGCGGCGTATGCCATCCTGCGCGGTCTGGCTGTGTTCTTCACGCGGCCGAAAAGTTTTGTCGCGGCGCGGCCGGTCAGTTTCTACGAGTATCCGCGCCTCGGACTCGTGGTCCGCGACATCGCGAAAACGCTGAAGGCGAAAATGCCAGACAATGTGGTGATCGGCCTCGACCCGACCTTCTTCGCGACATCTGCGCCGGTCTACACGCCCTATGGCAAAGGTCCGCTGAAGGGCCAGACGCTTTACCTCTCGCTGCCGCTGATGAGCCACTTCACCGAAGGCGAACTGAAAGCCGTGATCGGTCACGAGCTTGGCCATTTCTCGGGCGGCGACACGAACTACTCGATGCGGTTTGCACCCGTTTACATGGGCCTCGCCAAGGCGAGCGAGGTGTTTGAAGCAAAGGACCGGCCGCTGACGCGCATCCTGTCGATGCCCGCAAAGCTGCTGATCGATGACCTGATCTACGCGTTCTCGGTGGTCGAGCGGCGTATCGGACGGGCGCGTGAACACCGGGCAGACCAGCACGGCGCGAAGGTTTCGTCGCCGGAAGATATCGCCTATTCCCTGCTAAAATCCTCGCTGCTCGGCTCGATCTGGAACGGGCAGATGCAGACGCTGGTGCAGCGCGGCATGCAGGGGCGGTTCTCGCGAAATGTCGTGCGCAACTTCTCCGAAAGTGTGCGGCTGGATGTGGACCGCGCGCGGATTGCACCGCTGCTGCAGTTTGCGCTCGGCGACAGTGTGCCCCACCCGATCGACACCCATCCGCCCACGGAAGACCGCATCGAGGCGTTCGGACTGAACCTGGGTGAGATCTGCTCCGAGGATGTGCTGCTGCACCGGTTCTTCACGGCGCCGAAGGTGACGGACGGTCTCGACAACATGGTGGCACTGGAAGAGGACCTCACAGCGCTGCAATATCATCTCTACGCGGAGCTCTGGCCGAAAGATGATGGCAGCGAGCGCTCCATCGACGACCTGTTCCTCGCCTTGCTGATCGACTTCCTCGCGCTGATGGTCACAGTCGATGGCGACGTGGATGACCGGGAAATCCTCGAAGCAGAAGCGCGCGCTGCCGAACTGTTCGGCAATTTCGACCGAGAGGCGTTCCGTGAGCGTTGCCGGTCGCCTGAGCAGATCCCCTCGCTCGACAAGATGGTGTCCTTTGCCAACAAGCTGCTGACCGAAACCGGCATCGAAAACCTCAAGACCGTGCTGCGCCGGATCGCTGGCGCTGACGGCGTGGTTCAGGATGCTGAAGCAAGGCTGCTGGCCTTGCTGGAGGCAACGCTTCAGTCCGAACCGCCGGAAGCGGCGTAAGCGACATTGCGCGCGGTTTCGCTGGCGCAAAGGGTTTGCTATCCGGAAGACATGAAAGCGCTCGCCGCCGCCTTCCTGATTGCCTTCATGGCAGAAACTCCGCTGCAGGACCCGGCGGAGGAAGCGCGCGCCCAGGCGCTGATGCGGGAAATCCGCTGCGTGGCGTGCGAGAACGAGCCGGTCTCCCAGTCCTCCGCGCCGATAGCCGGCGACATGCGGGTGCAGATCCGGGAACTGATCGCGGACGGCGCGAGCGACACCGAAGTGCGCAGCTGGTTCGTCAGCCGGTATGGTGAGTTCGTGCTGTTCCGCCCACCATCCAGCGGACCGGCCGGATGGCTGCTCTGGGGGCTGCCCTTTGCCTTGCTCGCCGCCGGGGTGGCCATAGGTCTGATGCTTGCCCGGAAGGGCCGGAAAGGTTCTGGAGAAATCCCCTCCGAGGACGTCTGACCCGAAACAGGACAACCGCCCGAAACCTGTTCACATCCTGCTGAAATCACCTAACTGTCTTTTAATGACCACATTACGTGTGTCATGTTTATGTTCTGTCCCGTCGCCGGAAAAAGGCGGCATTTTCAATTCTCTGGAGAGATTGATGTCCAAATTCGGGGTTTCGGCTCAGGCACTTGTGGCAGCTGCTTTTGGCGCTGCGATCATGGGAACCGCAGTAGCCGTCCCAAAGTTCATGACGCACGAAGCCGGGGCCCAGCCGATTGCGATCCAGGCTCCGCCCGGCGCGCCGCTGAGCTTTGCCGACCTGATCGAGAAGGTCGAGCCGGCCGTCGTGTCCGTGAACGTCGTCTCCACCCAGGACCTCAACAGCCTTGGCGACATGGACCAGTTCTTCGAACAGTTCCGCGGGATGCCGGGCCTTGAGGAATTCTTCGAGCGCCGCCAGCAGGAACAAGAACAGCAGAGCCCCCGCACCCGCGAATCGCGCTCGCTCGGTTCCGGCTTCTTCATTTCGCAGGATGGCCTGGTCGTCACCAACAACCACGTCATCGACCGCGCCACCCAGATCCAGATCGTGATGAGCGACGGGCGCGAGCTGGACGCCGAACTTGTCGGCACCGACCCCCTGACCGACCTTGCCGTGGTCCGGGTGAAAGAACCCGGCCCCTATCCCTATGTGAAGTTCGGTTCGTCCAAAGAAGTCCGCAAGGGCGACTGGGTCGTGGCGCTGGGCAACCCGTTCGGCCTCGGCGGCACGGCGACCTCTGGCATCCTTTCGGCCTACGGGCGCGAACTCGGCTCAGCCAGCCCCTACACCGATTTCCTGCAGATCGACGCGCCGATCAACCGGGGCAACTCCGGCGGCCCGACCTTTGACCTCAAAGGCAACGTCATCGGCGTGAACTCGCAGATCCTTTCGCCGAGCGGCGGCTCTGTCGGCATCGGCTTCGCGATCCCTTCGGAACTGGCGCAGGAAGTAACCGACATCCTGATCCAGAAAGGCCGGGTCTCGCGCGGCTGGCTGGGTGTGCAGATCGGCGACCTGACGCCCCCAT
>DNFL01000122.1:0-233 GCA_003486945.1 Hyphomonas sp.
CTCCCATCCCGCACTCGACACCCCACACCCCCAACTTGACTCTCCTTGCATATTTCGACATTCGTTGAATTATGGAATCAAAAGCTGCCATCGCCCGCCTTTCGGCGCTCGCCCAGCCCGGCCGCCTCGCGGTCTTCCGCCAACTCGTGCGCGCGGGGCCTGAGGGGATCGCTGCCGGAAATATTGCTGCGAAGCAGCGCACCGCGCCCAACACGCTCTCGGCCCAGCTTGCC
>DNFL01000122.1:403-2547 GCA_003486945.1 Hyphomonas sp.
AACACGCTCTCGGCCCAGCTTGCCGTGCTCGTCCATGCCGGGCTCATCACCGGCACACGCGAAGGCCGGTCCATCCGCTACGCCGCCCATCCAGAAGCGATCCGCGATCTCATCCTCTACCTGATGGACGATTGCTGCGACGGCCATCCGGAAATCTGCGCACCCGTGCAGGAGGCTGCCCGCGCCGCCTGCTGCGCACCGGTGAAAACCAAAGCCCGCAAGCCTGCCCGCGCATGAGCCTCTTCGAGAAATACCTCTCCCTCTGGGTCGCCCTTGCGATCCTTGCCGGCATCGCCCTTGGCCAGCTGTTCCCGGCTGCCTTCGGCGCGCTCGCCGCGTTTGAATACGCCAACGTCAATTTCGCCGTCGCGATCCTGATCTGGGCGATGGTCTGGCCGATGATGATCGGCGTAGAGTTCTCCGGCCTGAAGAACGCCTTCGCCCGCCCCAAGGGATTGATCATTACACTGACGGTCAACTGGCTGGTCAAGCCGTTCACGATGGCCGCGCTCGGCGTCCTCTTCTTCAACCATGTCTTCGCCGGCCTCATCCCACCGGAGGATGCGAAGTCCTATATCGCCGGGCTGATCCTGCTCGGCGCAGCGCCCTGCACTGCGATGGTCTTCGTCTGGTCGCAGCTGACGAAGGGCGACCCCGACTACACGCTCGCGCAAGTCGGCGTGAATGATGCCATCATGGTCGTCGCCTTCGCGCCCATCGTTGCGCTCCTGCTCGGCATCACGGGCATCACCGTGCCGTGGGAAACGCTGCTGCTGTCGGTCGGCCTCTATGTCGTCATCCCGCTCCTCACCGGCATCACCATGCGCCGCCATCTCATCCGCAAGGGCGGGGCAGCGGCGGTGGATGTCTTCATGGCGCGCCTGAAGCCTGCCTCCATCCTCGGCCTCCTCGCCACGGTCGTGCTGCTCTTCGGCTTTCAGGGCGGCGTCATCCTCGCCCAGCCGCTGGTCATTGCGCTGATCGCCGTGCCGATCCTCATCCAGTCCTACGGCATCTTCGCCGCCGCCTATGCCGCCGCCTTCGCCTGGAAAGTGCCCCACCGCGTCGCTGCGCCCTGCGCGCTGATTGGCACGTCCAACTTCTTCGAACTTGCCGTCGCCGTCGCGATCAGCCTCTTCGGCCTCAGCTCCGGCGCCGCGCTTGCCACCGTGGTCGGCGTGCTTGTCGAAGTGCCGGTGATGCTCTCCCTCGTCGCCTTCGCCAACCGCACGCGCGCGAAATTCGCCCCCTTCGAAAAGGAACTGGCATGAAACTTCTTTTCCTCTGCGTTGCCAATTCCGCCCGCAGCCAGATGGCCGAAGGCCTTGCACGCCACCTGCTCGGCCCCGGCGCCGAAGTGATGAGCGCCGGCTCTGCGCCGACAAAGCCCAACCCCTATGCCATCGAAGCGATGGCCGAGCGCGGCATCGACATCACCAGCTACACGTCCAAATCCTTCGACTCGCTGGACGCCGCCGCCTTCGACTATGTGATAACGCTCTGCGCCGAGGAAATTTGCCCTTATCTTCCCGGCAAGACCCAGCGCTTGCACTGGCCGATCGACGACCCCGCCAGCCCGGATCCTTCGATTCCTCCGGAAGAGTTCCGCCGCCGCTTCGCCCGCGCCCGCGACGTGATCGAAGCCCGCATCCGCACCTTCATGGCCGCAAACGCCTGAGATTCCCCAGCGGAAAGGCCACATCCGGCCCGAAATCAGCGCGAAAGCGGTCCGCAATGATGCCGATTAGGCTCGCCAAGCCCGGCAACGCGCGCTAGGAGGGGCCAAATCGTGACACTTGCGGGCTGAGAGACACCACCATGATCCATCCTTCGCTGATCGCCATTGCCGCCATCGTCGTCGTGTTCGGCATCCTGAACCTCATCGAGTTCAAGCGCCTCGACTAGTCTTTCCGGGGCAGAGCCCATGCCGGATCCTGTCCTGATTGCATCACTGGTCGGCGGGCTCATCCTGCTGTTCCTTGGCGGCGACCTGCTCGTGCGCGGCGCCGTGCGCACCGGCCGGGCCATGGGCGCCTCGCCCCTCATCGCCGGCATCTTCATCGTCGCCCTCGGCACCTCGCTGCCGGAGATCATCGTTTCGGTGAACGCTGCCTTCACCGGCAGCCCGGGCCTCGCGGTCGGCA
>DNFL01000077.1 GCA_003486945.1 Hyphomonas sp.
CCAGCCGCACCAGAGCGCGGCGTGCGGCGCCCATTCGGGCGCAAGGAAGGGTTTCGAACCGGTCATGTCAGCGCGCGCCTTGCCATAGCTTGGCCCAAAGGAAAAGGGCGGCCCCGAAAGGCCGCCCCCTCATATAGTGTGCCTGAGCGGCAATGCCGCTTAGAACTCGTAGCGGATACCGATACGGGCGCGCCAGGTCGACAGCGAGTTCGAGCGGAAGCTCGAGCCCAGCGGGTTGAAGCTGTTGTAGCGGTACACGCAGGCGCCTTCGGAGAGGCAGTTGGTGCGTGCAAGGTCATTGTTAAGCGCCGGAGCGCCCGCAACGCCAAGGTTCGCAACATCCGAAGCGCGGACAATGTCAGCACGCACGATCGCCAGCTGACCGTTTGCCGGTGAAGAGTACTGCGTGCCCCACTCATCGTTCAGCATGTTCGCGAAGTTCTCGATGTCGAGAACCAGTTTGAACTTGTTGTCGCCGACAAGGTTCTTGGCGCCCCAGATCCCCGGAAGATCCTGCTGGAAGCGGAGATCCCACCGCTGGTTCCAGGTAGATTCGGCCGAGTTGACGTCGTGGATCTTGCCTTCGGCCAGACCGCGGCTGCGGACGTAGTTGGTGAAAGCCGCCTGATTGAAGCCGGCGCCGTATACAACGCGGCTGTCGCCCGAGAGGTTCGGAATGTAAAGCGGGCTGTTGTCGAACGGGTTCTCGCCGTTTCCGGCGCGGCCGAACAGAGAGTTGTTGTTGTCGACGTCAAATGTGTAGGTGAATGCGCCACCCGAAGTGAACTGACCGAACAGGTCAATCCGGCTGGCGAGATCGCCGATCAGCTTGCGCTCATAAGACAGGCCCAGCTTGAACGCGTCTTCGACCTGGTAGAGCGAGGTGCGCGCATCAGGGAAGTTGCGGTCGGCATCGACCTGACCGCGCCATGCGGAGATACCGCGGGACGAGGAACCTTCCGTGAGCGCTTCCACGTCCTGGTAGCTGTAGGACGCGAACACATCGAGGCCGTAGTCGAAAGCTTTGGACAGCGAGACCGTATAGACCGTGCTGTCGCCGCCGTAGCCGTTAGTCAGGACCGTGCGGTTCGAAACTCCGAGCGCCTGAAGGTCGGCATAGATCGGACGGCCGTCCGGAGCGACGCCCGGGGTGCGCGCCGGGATGGCGTTGGTCTGGGCGTATTCGCGCCACAGGAAGGATTCCAGACCCTGCGTGTGGAGAACCTGCGCAGAGAACAGATAGTCGCTGCCCAGATCCAGGAAGCCGAGGTCGAGATCGAAACTCTGATCGAGACGGAGCGAAGCCTTACGGTCACGCGGCAGCTCGAAGTTCGGGTCGAGAGCATCGATCGAAACCGGCGTGCCGTTGGACACTGCCGTGATCGCAGCCGCCGGAATGATCGAGGGGTTAACGTTCGCGACGTTGCTCAGCTGCGAGATCGCCACCCGCGGGGCAACGGCGTTGAGCGTCCACACGCCCGGATCGCCGCCAGAGAACACGCCGAAGCCGCCACTGAGCGTGGTGCGGTCGAACGGCGTCCAGCGGAAGCCGAAACGCGGCATGATAAGGTCGAGACCGTCCGTGGTGGTCGTGTTCGGGATGCCCACCGACGATGCGAAGGTCGGGTCGAGAACTGCGCTATCATCTGTAAAAATGCGCTCGTAGCGAAGACCGCCGGAAACTTCGAGGTCAGGCGTGACCTGGTAACGCGCCTGTCCGAAGAGCGTTCCGCGGTCATAAGAGAACTGGGTGATGTACTCTTCGGTATTGTTCGAAGTCACGTTCCGGTACTGGACCGAGTTGGCCAACCGGTTGACGATGTTTGCTCCGTTGTTGAACGTGAACAGACCGCGCGAGAACTGCGAGAACGCGTTTGCGGCTTCGATGGTTTCATACTCACCACCAAACGTCAGGATGGCGTTGCCGACAGAGTAGTCAGCGGCTGCGAAGAACTGCAGGCGTTCGTCAGCATAGGTATTGGTGTGGCGGAACTGGTCACAGCCACCGACGATCGTGCGGTTGGTCGCCGACGTGATCAGGCCCGCGAGCGATGGTGCGCTGGCAGCCGTCGTGCTGTTTAGGATAAAGTTGATGGCACCAACGCCCGGCCCCTGATTGCAGGCCTGCTCGCGACTGTTTTCCGTATAGTTGACGCGAACCCGGGTCGACAGATTGTCGGTCCAGTCAGAGAACAGCTGGGCGCCGTAGCTGTTGAGTTCGTTCGGCGACTGGTACCAGGCGGACTGGAAGCTAAGCGCGGCGACACCCTCGGTCACGACTTCTTCGGTCTGCTGGTAGTTCAGCTGCAGGCGGTGCTTGTCGTTGATGTTCCAGTCAATGCGTGCAAACAGGCGCTCGGACTCTTCAGGAAGGGCGGTCTGCTGCGGACGGCCGCCCATGTCGATGCCGTAGGTGTTAAGTACCAGCGTGTTCAGCGCATCGAAGAAAGCCGGATTGATGCCGTTCGAGGCATCGGCCGCTTCGAAGTCGACCTGGCGAGCATCTTCGAATTTCGAGTAGTTGACGAGGAAGAACACCTTGTCCTTGATGATCGGGCCGCTGAGCGTGGCGCCGTATTCTTTTTCTTCGAACACGCCGGGATTGAAGGTGCCGGTGCCGCCGAAGGTTTTGTCGCCGAGGAAGTCTTGGTCGCGGTAGTAATAGTAGAGCGCGCCATCGAATTCATTGGTGCCGCCCTTGGTGACGACGTTCACGCCGCCGCCGGTGAAACCAGATGCGGTGACAGAATAATCGGCAGCAACAAGCTGAACCGACTCGATAATGTCGATATCGATCGGCGAACGGCGGGTCGCGGCGAGGCCAGTGCCAAGGCCGAGGTTATCCTTCTGGATTGCGCCGTCGATGGTAACGGTGTTGAAGCGCGGGTTGACGCCAGCGATCGACAAGTTGTTTGCGCCGCCGGAAAGCGACAGCGGGTCGCGGGCAAGGATCGACGCCAAGTCTCGGTTCAGTGATGGCTGGTTGGCGATATCGCGCGACGAGAGGTTCGAGCCGACACCGTTGTTGAGATCGAGCATGTTGATCGCAGAACCGGTGACAACCACTTTCTGCAATACGGCAACATCGTCAATTGCTGTGAGTGTGAGACGAAGAGGCGATTGCGGGCCGGGAGCAAAGCTCAGACCGTCCAGAGTGCCGCCCTCGTAGCCATCTGCGGTAACGGTCAGGCTGTAGGGGCCACCCGGGCGAAGGCCTGCCTGGAAGAAGTTGCCGCTTGAGGAAGTCGACAGCGTGTTGGCGGTGCCGGTCGGCTGATGAAGGATGGTGATAGTTGCGCCGGAAATTGGGGCGCCATTCTGGTCGAGGACCGAACCCCGGACTTCCGAAGCCGTTTCCTGAGCATAGACCGCCGCGACCGGCGCAAGCGCAGCGATTGCTGCAATGGATGCACTGCGTGCAAAGAAGTTCTTGATCATGGTGATTTCCCCGAGTTGATCGACCCTCGCCGGAACGCCCTCGTGCCGTTCCGGTTTCCGCCGAGGCTTTAGTCGCGCTACATGACAGAACAGTGACAGGCAATTGAAGGTTCTGCTGCGCCGCCAGATACCTGTGTGGTTTTTTCGTTGCGATGCAAAAATGACACGCATTGAGGCATTGCTGATCAGATTGGGCGGCAAAGTGAGCTGTATTTGTTCCGGCGCTGACGCCATAAGAGGCTGAATCAACCCGAATCGACCCAGATGCCTGACACCTCCCTGCCCCGCAGTCCGGAAGCCCGGCTGATCCTTGCCATTCTCGCCGCCCTGCTGGCGCTGCGTGTGCTGGTGATCCTGACCTCGCCGCTCAATCTGTATGCGGACGAAGCGCAATACTGGCGCTGGGCGCAGGAACTGGCCTGGGGCTATTATTCAAAGCCGCCGATGATCGCCTGGGTTATCCATGCGACGACCGCGGCTTTCGGCGACACGGAACAGGCGGTGCGGATTGCAGCGCCCTTTCTCCATACCGCTGCGGCAGGTTGCCTGTTCCTTGCCGGACGCGCGATGTTTTCAGCAAAGACAGGGCTCTATGCCGCGCTGCTCTATGCCGCGATGCCGGCGGTAACGCTCTCATCAACGGTGCTGTCGACCGATGGTGTGTTGATGCCGTTCTGGTGCGCCGCGCTCTGGCTCGCCTGGCGCCTGCGCGCAGGCGGAGGATGGGCAACGGCCGCGGCGCTGGGTCTCGTGCTTGGGCTCGGCATCCTGTCGAAATATGCGATGCTCTACTTCCTGGTCGGGCTGGGGCTGACAGCACTGTTGGATCCGGTGATGCGGCGGGCCCTGCTGTCGCTGCGCGGGGCGGCGATGATCGGCGTCGTGCTGGGCGTGATTGCCCCGCATTTTGCCTGGAACGCCGCAAATGATTTCCAGACAGTCGGCCACACGGTCGACAATGCCAATCTCAGCGGCGACCTCTTCCACCCTGAGAATGCAGTGAAATTCATAACCGACCAGATGATCGTCTTTGGTCCGGTCAGCTTCCTTGCGCTGCTCGCTGGTCTGGCAGGCTGGCGGGTAAAGACGGAAGGCGAGGGTGTTCAGGCTCGGTGGCTGCTATGTTTCATCCTGCCGGTGCTGGTCTTCATCCTCGGGCAGGCGATCCTGTCGCGCGCGCATGCGAACTGGGCGGCGACCGCCTATCCGGGTGCAGCGATCCTGGTGGCGGCCTGGTTTGCCGGGCGTAAGGCCCTGCTCTGGTCTGCGCTAGCCGCAAATGCGGCGATCGCGGCGGCGTTCATGATCGTTCCCCTGCTGCCACCGGCACTTTCGGCGGCTTCTGGGATGGATAATGCGCTGAAGCGGACGCGGGGATGGGAAGCGGCGGCAGAGCAGGTGTTTGCCGAGGCCGAACGGCTGGGCGCAACGGCGGTGCTGGTGGACGAGCGGGAAGTCTGGCACGGGCTCGATTTCTACGCGCGCGACCGGGCTATCCCCTTGATTTCATGGCGGCGCTATGCCGGGCCGAAGAGCTTCTCGGAGCATGCCCCGCTGGAGGGCGCGGCTGCCGACCGGGTGCTGGTCGTGTCGCTGCACCCCGCGATGCGTCCGAAGCTGAGAAGTGACTTTTCCGTCTTTGAGCCTGCAGGCCAGATCCGGATCCCTCTCGGCGTTCGCAGCAATGGCTGCACGATTTACAGGATTTTCCAGCTTTATGCTGCTTCAGGTTATGACCCTTCCCCGCGCAGCGAGGAATGGGAAAAACGGTTCGAAGGCCAAAAGGAATTCGCCGAGCCGCCTTGTCCTGCGAAGGACTAAGTGCAGATCAGGAGTTGGTGCCGGCCGGACCCCAGAGCGCCTTGAGACCGGCATCGCGGCCGCAGGCTTCGCGGGTGGCTTCGTATTTCTCGGCATAGCGCCGGGCATAGTCCTGGCGGGACGCTTCGGCGGGCCAGAAGGTGGCGGTGGGGAGGATTTCGGTGGCAACGTCCTGGCCGAGGGTGCGGCCAGCGGTGGTGAGGACTTTCTCCGCCGTGTCGCGCTCGCCCTGTCCGGAGACGAAGATGGCGGAGCGGTGGGCTTCGCCTTGGTCGCAGAACTGGCCGCCGGCGTCGGTCGGGTCGATCTGGCGGACGAAATAGGCGGCGAGGTCTGAATAAGAGACCTTGGATGGGTTGTAGGTGACCTTCACGGCTTCGTAGTGGCCGGTGCCGCCGCGCTCGACCTGACGGGCGCTCGGGTCTTCTGCGGTGCCGCCGGTATAGCCTGCCAGCGTTTCGATGACGCCGGGCACCTTGTCGAACTCCGCCTCGATGCAGGACATGCAGCCGCCGGCAAAGACCGCCGTGGCAACGCGCGCCGGAGCGTTCTCGAAACGCGGCGTGTCAGTGCCGGCACTGGCGAAGAAGCCAATGGCCGTCGACGACAGGCCAGCCGTCAGGGCGATTACAAGGGCGGGATGTTTCAGGGACACGCAGATACTCGCAATTCTGAAGGGCATTTTACCACGCCCAGCTGTGGAAATAATTGCAGAGTCGGGCGGAAAGAAGATGCCCCTGTCAGTGTTTTGGTAATTCTTGCGGCGATGTGACCAAAATGCACACCCTCATGCTGGATTTTCAGTCAGTACCCGGACTCTCACCCTCGAGGCACGGCCCTGCGTGTCGACGGCGGTGACCTGGTAGAAGCCCG
>DNFL01000314.1 GCA_003486945.1 Hyphomonas sp.
CGACGGCAAGATGCAGGACGACGCGACCTGGAAACAGGCGAAAGTCATCTCCGACCTCGCCGACCTCGTCGCCTCGAAGGACCCGGACCTTGCGGCGGCCTATGCGGAGTGACCCGTAGGGTGGGTTAGGCCTGCGAGAGCGGGCCGCAACCCACCTTGCAGAGGCTCGGTGGGTATCCCTACGCTCAACCCACCCTACGACATTCAGCCTCGCTTCCGCCTGAGCAAAAACCGTTCTAGTCTCCCTGCCGGAGGACGCCCCATGAGCAAGCACCTGATCGCCACGACCGGCAACAGCCCGCATCTTCAGCGCTGGCTTGACTGGATTCTGGAGGACCATTCGCCGGAAGGACTCTCCCGCCAGCTGGCGGACAATGTCGTGTTCAAGAGCCCTGTCGTGCACACGCCGCAGGAAGGCAAGTTCATCACAATGGGCTACCTGCTCGCCGCCGGAGAGACGCTTGGCAATGACAGCTTCCGCTACACCCGCGCCTTTGATTGCGGCGACCGCGCGGTGCTGGAGTTCGAAACGGAGATGGACGGCATCCTCGTCAACGGCGTCGACATGATCGAGTGGAACGCAGACGGCCAGATCACCGACTTCAAGGTGATGGTCCGCCCCCTGAAGGCTATCCAGACCGTGCATGCCGCGATGGGCGCGATGCTTGCCAAGATGAAGGCCGGCTCCTGAGCACCCCCATCCTGACGACCGAACGCCTCATCCTCCGTCCACAGACGGTTGAGGATCTGGAGCCGGCTGCCTCGATGTGGGCGGATGAAGAGGTCACGCGCCACATCGGCGGACAACCCCGCTCGCGTCAGGATGTGTGGACGACGCTGCTGCGCGCGGTCGGTCACTGGCAGCTCATGGGCTATGGCTACTGGATCGTCGAACGGCGCGGCAGCGGCGAGTTCCTCGGCGAAGCGGGCTTTGCCGACCAGAAACGCGCCCTGCCCGCAGAGCTTGTCACCGGTCCTGAGGCTGGCTGGGCGTTCACGCGCGCGGCATGGGGCCAGGGTATTGCTACCGAAGCAATGCGCGCCGCGCTGCACTGGATGAATGCCGCGCACGCGCCCGCCGCCACGCATTGCATCATCGACCCCGGAAACATCGCCTCGCAGAAAGTTGCGGCCAAGCTCGGCTACATGATTGCAGGCGAAACGATGCTGCGCGGAGAGAGTGTGCGCGTTTACCGGCGCGGCATCTGAGCGCTGGGCTCGGCCGAACTGTCGCGCGTATAGGAAGGGTTCCAGGCGCGCAGGAAATCCAGGAAAGCCTGATCCGGCAGGCCCGGCGAATAGAGGAAGCCCTGCGCCATTGTGCAGCCGCGCCGGCGCAGGAATTCGGCCTGTTTCGAGGTTTCCACGCCTTCGGCCACAGTCTTAAGGCCCAGCGTTTCGGCCATCGCGAGGATCATCTCGACAATCGCCGGTGCCTGACGATCGGTCTCCAGCGCGGAGACGAACTGGCGGTCGATCTTGAACACGTCGAACGGCAGCTGCGTCAGCGTCGCGAGGTTCGAGTGGCCAGTGCCGAAATCATCGATGGCGAGCTTGGTACCCATCGCGCGCAGCGGCGAGATGAATTCGGCCACACGCGCCGGATCGTTCACCGCCATGCTCTCGGTGATCTCCAGCTCCAGCCGGTTCGGGTGCAGGCCGGTGCGGCGCAGGACCGCCATGATCGAGTCGGTAAGATCGTTGCGCTGGAACTGGCTCGGCGAGACGTTGACGGCAACTGTGAGATCAAAGCCTTCGAGCTGCCAGGTGCGCGCGGCTTCGCAGGCGGCTTCGAGGATCTGCATGCCGATGGCATCGATCAGGCCCGCCTGCTCCGCCACCGGAATGAAAGTTGCCGGCGAGATCAGCTTGCCGTTCGGACGGCGCCAGCGGGCGAGCGCTTCGGCGCCCATGATGCGGCCAGTTTCGAAATCGATCTTTGGCTGGAAGACCGCCTTGAATTCCTTGTTCGCCACTGCATCGCGCAGCTCCGCCTCGAAGCGGTAGCGGCCCTGAACGATGCGCGTCAGGCGCGGCGTGAAGAAGCGGAAGCCCGACTGCGATTCCGAGCGCACCAGACGCACGGCGAGCTTGGCATTCTGCATCAGCTTGGAAAAGCTCTCGGCATCTTCCGGCGCCATAACGATGCCGCCCGAGATCGACATGGTGATCTGGCGCGTCGGCAGGTCGAACGGTTCGGCAAAGGCGGCGCGGATGGCGCGCGCGATGGATATGACGTGGTCGCGGTTGATCGCCATCGGCAGATAGAGCGCGAACTTGTCCGCCGAGATCGCCGCCAGCATGGACGAGCGTAGCGCGACCGCCGCCGGATCGCCGAGTTCCGAGAGCGCCCGCGTCAGGCGCTGGGCGGCCGAATCAATCAGCAGGTCGCCATGCGCGCCGCCGACCTGTTCCAGCAACTGACCAAACCGGTCGACATCCAGCAGCAGGAACGCCGCCGGCATGTCGAAGCTCGCTTCCGGAAGGGTCGCGTTGACATGACGTTCGAGCGCGATCGCATTCGGCAGGCCGGTGCGCGGGTCGCGGTAGGCAATCGTGCGCAGCGACTCGTTCTCGCGTCGCAGCTTGCGCACGGTCCGCGTCGTTGCCACGCGCAGGCGGCGCAGTTCCGGAAACTCCAGCGAACCGAGTTCCGCCTCGGCATCGGCTCGGCTGGTCATCATGTACTCGGTGAAGCGGTTGAAGACCTCCTGCAGCGGCCGGGCGGCAACGAAACAGCTGAACGAGGAGATCAGCACCGTTCCGGCCAGCATCATCAGGATGACAGGCCCCGGAACCGAAAAGCCGAGGGAGGCGCCTTTGGCGATCATCCTGTAGGCCACTTCGGCGGCAACGATCACCGAGAACAGGAAAACTGACAACAAACCGCCCGCGATCCCGGCAAATACCGGGATCGAGACCTTGCCGGTCAGGCGGCTGGTGGCCGATTCCTGCTTCACTTTCTGTTGCCGCAGCTCCGATTCGGAATATCGGCGACAAACTGCGGTCTAGATGTTTAGGAATCAGTGAACATGATGCGCTAGCTGTAATGTCTCCAAGCGATTATATGCCGGCCCATGACCCAGAACCGCACTGCCACGATCAGCCGCAAGACCAAGGAAACGGACATTTCCGTTACCGTTAACCTGGATGGGACGGGGAAATCCGACATCCAGACCGGAATCGGCTTTTTCGACCATATGCTGGACAGCCTGTCCCGGCACTCGCTGATCGACCTTAAGGTGCAGTGCAATGGCGATCTGCACATCGATTTCCACCACTCGGTGGAGGATACCGGCATTGTCATCGGCCAGGCGATTGCCAAGGCGCTCGGCGATTTCGGCGGCATCGCCCGTTTCGGCGAAGCCCGCATTCCGATGGACGAGACCCTAACGCAGGCCTCGATCGATCTCTGCAAGCGGCCTTACCTGATCTGGAAGGTCGATTTCCGGCGCGACAAGTTGGGCGAAATGGACACCGAGCTCTTCAAGGAGTTCTTCCACGCCCTCTCCTTCAATGCCGGCATGTGCCTGCACGTCGAGAACCTTTACGGCGAGAACAACCACCACATCGCCGAAAGCTGCTTCAAGGCCACCGCCCGCGCGCTGCGCATGGCGATCGCCATTGACCCCCGTCTCGGCGGCAAACCGGCGAGCACCAAGGGCAGCCTCTAAGGTTCCGCTGGCTGGAAGGTCTTAGGCGGGTTGTGAATGGAGCGGGCGGTGAAAGCAGGCCCGATTCCTGCGCGCGAACCGCTCAGGAAAAAATCCAGACCGGGGACATACAGGACGCCTATTCCGGCGGGATAGGCAGGATAGGTGAGACCCCCTTCAGGCCGTACCGAAACGCCTTGCTCCCGGGGCAAGACTTCGAGCCTTGCGCCATCCTCATTCTGGAACGATCCGGATAGACCCTCCGGGAGCTGAGCATCCTCGTCCGGCGCAAGGCGTGCCGGCCGCCCTTCTCCCAATGCAATTAGGGCCCGGGCGAGTTCGGTCTGGTAAAACGGTACCAGCCCGCCATTGCTGACGAAAGCTGCCGCGATCCCGGCATCGCTGTCCCAGTAAGCGAACGTGTCGAAGCCCTGATGATGGCCCGTATAGTGGCAGCGCGTGTTTTCGGGCGCACAGCTCCAGTTGCCAAGCGTGTAGCCGAATCCGGTCTCGGCCCCCGGCGCGAGCGCCAGCTGACGGACTTGTTCCGAATCTTTCATAAAGGCCCAGTGCTCGGCATAGGCGGATGCATCCCGGACACTCAGGTAGATGTTGCTGGCGCCGTGGAAGCCTTCGTTGTCAGAGGCATCGAAGGGTTCAGGGCCTTCTGGGGTTGGCCGAAAGCCTCTGGTGCGGACTCCGGGCCAGTCTGCAAACCGTGCCGGACGCAGGAAGGCACCGTCCATTGCCGCAGGTTCAAATATCCGCTCGCGGAACAAATCCGGAAGGGTCTTTCCGGTCGCCGCTTCTGCAACAAGGCCAAGCGTATCGTAGCACAGATTGCAATAGCTGAAGACGCCAGCAGATGTGGGCGCCCACTCCATTCCGGCGAGCGCAATAAGCAAGTCTCGCGTTGTCACGGGATTGCCCGCATCCAGCAAAGCTTGAAAGGCGCCATAATCCGGCAGCGCAGCTGAATGATCGAGCAATTCCCTCACTAGGGTATCCGGATACGGATAGTCCGGCGCCCATTGCTGAACAGTGTCATCAAGGCTCAGCGCACCATCCGCGACAAGGCCAAGGATGATCTCTGCCATCATGGGCTTTGCCAGCGATCCGCTGTCCGAAGGCGTCTCTGGCAGGAAGGGCCGCGCGCCATCAATTGTTCCGGCGGAAGCTTCGAATACCATTTGCCCCTGCCGCGTCACGCGAACGGCGCCGGAAAAATCGGCCAGGGTCACGAGATCGCGCATCAGCGCGTTGCCGTCTACATGGGTGTTCACCAATGTGGACGGCAGACTGCCGCAACTTGCCACTGCAAGTACGAGTCCCGCTGCAAACAGACTCACCTTTCGCATAGCAGCCCCAAGGGCTCGCCTTCGCCGGGATCGATTTCCTGACGGATGCCTTCGAGGATGAGGGCGAGGGAAATTCCGTATCCGGTTCGCGGAGCGTCGAGCGATTCTCCCGGCGTGGAGCCGAGATGCACGCCGAGCACATCGCCGGTCGACAGCTGGAAAACCGGCGCGCCCATGGAGCCGAGCGTGGTCGTGTGCTCATAGCTGATCGCATACGGATCATCGCCGCGGATCAGGTTTGACAGGAACAGGGTGATTTCAGTGCCGCCGTTCAGCGAATTCCCGATTCCGTAAAGTGCCAGCTTCGAGCCCGGCACGGCGCTGCCATTGATCGGCTCGCAGGATATGTCTTCGGCTTCGAGCGGCCGCGCCCCGAATGGCGCCTCGCCTGCGAGCGTCCAGAGTTCGAACGGCGCGACGCCGCCGAGATGATCCGGCGTGCGCCAGATGCGCTCCGTGCCCGATACCCGCGCGCCTTCGCCGAGCACCGGAAACTGCGCCGCGAGACCGACCGGCGGCGCCGAAGAGAGGACCGCCATCTGCGGGCGATCCTCCGCCATCGGATCAAGCGATCCGTCTTCCCGCACATCCCCTTCCCCGGCCACATCCACCGGCAACGCGCGCGCGAGCAGGTTTGGCATCACTTCCCGGCTGGGCGCGCGGTAAGCGGGCACCAGAAGATAAACACCTGCATCCCCACCGCGAAGAATTGCGCCGCGCAGCAGGAAGCCGGACTGAATGCCCACCGTCCGGCCTTCCTCATCCAACCGCTCGACCTGCGCGATTGCGCCGGAATACTTGGCCGCGAGCGGGAACCAGCCACCGGCAACCGTGATCGCCTCTTTGCCCGAAGGCGGCACGCGCAGGGCAATGTCCGCACTCAAACGGAGGTTTGCCGCTTCAAGGTCGCGCTTCGCTTCTTCGGTCAACAGCCGCGCGCCGGTCGCGGCCGCTTCGGCCATTTCCGCCGCCTTCAGCGCTTGGTTCGCTGCCCACCATTGCCAGCTGGCCGCGCCCGCGAGCACAGTCATCGCCGCCGCGACCAGCAGCGAGACGACAACTGCGCCG
>DNFL01000146.1 GCA_003486945.1 Hyphomonas sp.
CGTCGTCGCCTCGGGCGAGCAGGTCACTGCGGGGCTTCTGGCGCTGGCGCTGCGCCGGAAGGGGCTGAAGGCCCGTTCCTGGCTCGGCTGGCAGCTGCGCCTGAAAACCAACAAGAGCCACGGCAAGGCCCGGATCATGGGCTTTGACGATTCCAAACTGCCGGACTCGGTTGATGCCGGAGAGATTGCCGTCGTCGCCGGTTTCCAGGGCGTGACGGATGATGAGCGTGTCACCACGCTCGGCCGCGGCGGATCCGACACCAGCGCCGTGGCGGTTGCCGCTGCGCTCGGCGCCAGGGTCTGCGACATCTATACGGATGTCGATGGCGTCTACACGACCGATCCGCGCATTGTTCCGAAGGCGCGCCGGATCGACAAGATTTCGTATGAAGAGATGCTCGAAATGGCGTCGCTCGGGGCGAAGGTCCTGCAGACGCGCTCGGTCGAGCTGGCTATGAACCACAATGTTCCCGTGCGGGTGCTGTCGAGCTTTGTGAAGCCCGGCGAAGAAACCCCCGGAACGCTTGTCTGTGCAGAGGAAGAGATCGTGGAAAAGCAGGTTGTCAGCGGCGTTGCCTATTCCCGGGACGAGGCAAAGGTCACGCTCTACGCGGTGCCCGACAAGCCCGGCTCCTCGGCGAAGATATTCTCCGCCCTCGCCAAGGCCGGCGTGAACGTCGACATGATCGTGCAGGCCGGCTCGCGCGATGCCTCGAAGGCGAACATCGTCTTCACCTGTACCGACCGCGACAGCCCGTTCGCGAAAGAGACGCTGGACAAGATTCAGTCCGAAATCGGATTTGAACGTCTGGAAGTGACGCGCGATGTGTCGAAAATCTCGATCATTGGCGTCGGCATGAAAAGCCATACCGGTGTTGCCGAGAAAATGTTCACGGCCCTCTCGGAAAAGGGCATCAACATCGATGTCATCTCAACTTCCGAGATCAAGATTTCCGTTCTGATTGCCGCGCCCTATACTGAACTCGCAGTCAGGGCCCTACATACAGCGTTCGGTCTCGACGCCGAGTGAGCCTTCACTGCAGCGGGAGCGAATGCCCTATAACCTGCCGGCCACCCGTGTACTGATGAACAACCTCCGCCAGGTGATGGCGGAGGATGGCGACTCGCGCTCGCGGCTCGATCATGTCGTGCGCCTGATCGCCTCCACCATGGTTGCCGATGTGTGCTCGATCTACCTGCGCGAGGCGGAAGGTTCGCTCCTGCTGATCGCCACCGAAGGCCTGAAGCGTGAAGCCGTGAACAAGACGCGCATGGCGTCCAGCGAAGGCCTTGTCGGCTTCGTTGCCCGCACGGCGGAGCCGATCGCGATCGAAGATGCGCCGCGTCATCCGGCCTTCTCCTACCGCCCGGAGACGGGGGAGGACCCGTTCCATGCTTTCCTCGGCGTGCCGATCCTGCGCACCGGCGGGGTGACCGGCGTGCTCGTCGTGCAGAACCGCACCGAACGCAATTACCGCGAGGAAGAGATTGAGGCGCTGCAGACCATCGCCATGGTGCTCGCCGAAATCGTGCACACGCTGGTTCTCGTGCCTGCCCAGCCGGCAGCATCAGACCGGCGCTCGCGCGGGGCAGGCGGGGGCAATCTCAAAGGACGCATCTTCTGCGAAGGCCTCGGCTATGGCCGCGCTGTGCTGCACGATCCGGTCGTGCCTGCGGCGAAATTCTTTGCAGCCGATCAGGCGGCGGAAGCGGCAAGGCTGGATCAGGGCCTGATTGATCTCAGAGCATCCATCGACCGGATGATGATGATCGACGGCGCTGCGCTAGGCGAAGATCCGCGCGATGTAATGGAGGCCTACCGGCTGCTTGCCTATGACACGTCATGGTCGGAGCGGCTGCATGAAGGTATCCGGTCGGGCCTTTCCGCCGAAGCTTCCATCGACAAGGCCCGCCGCGAACACCGCGCCCGGATGCAAAGCGCGCGCGATCCCTACCTGCGCGAACGCCTCCACGACCTTGAAGACCTCGACAACCGTCTGCTGCGTGTGCTCGGGGGCGAAGACAGCAAGCCGAAGATCGGCGGCGACCAGAACGTTCTGATCGCCCGCCGCCTCGGCCCGGCAGAGCTGCTCGAATACGCAAAGGCAGGCCTCAAGGGCCTGCTGATGGAAGAGGCTGCGGCCTCCTCGCACGCCGCCATCGTGGCCCGCGCGCTCGGCATCCCGGCCATCGGCGGGATCGAGGACCTGACGACAAGGATCGAAGACGGTGACTATGTCATCGTCGATGCCGAACAGGGCTCGGTCCATGTCCGCCCGGACGATGTCGTCTACGATGCCTACAAGTCCCGCGTCGCCCTGCGCTCGGAGCGCCAGGCAGCTTACGCGGCGCTGAAAGGCCTGCCGGCGCAAACGCGGGATGGCACGCAGGTCTCGCTGATGCTGAACGCCGGCCTCGACCTTGACCTCGACATGCTCGATCAGGCCGGGGCGGATGGCGTGGGCCTGTTCCGCACCGAGTTCCAGTTTCTTGTCTCCGAAACCCTGCCGCGCCTGCAGGATCAGGTCGCCCTCTACAAACGGGTGCTCGACCGCGCCGGAAACCGGCCGGTCGTGTTCCGCACGCTCGACCTCGGCGGCGACAAGCCGATGGCGGGCAAGTCCGATCTTTTCCCGAAGGAGAACAACCCCTTCATGGGTTTCCGGGCGATCCGGTTCTGCCTCGAGCACCAGGAAATCTTAAAGGACCACTTGCGCGCGATCCTGCGGGCGAGCGCCTTCGGCCGGGTCAAGATGATGTATCCGATGATCAGCGGCGTCGAGGAGCTCGCCCGGGCCAACGCCGTGCTTGCCGAGTGCCGCGAGGAGCTCAAGGCGCGCGACATCGCGTTCGATCCCGCGATGGAGGTCGGCGCGATGATCGAGATCCCGAGCGCGGCCGCCACCGCCGACCTGCTCGCGCAGCAGTGCCGGTTCTTCAGCATCGGCACCAACGACCTCATCCAATACCTGCTGGCGATCGACCGGGTGAACGACCGCATCGCCCACCTCTACGAGCCCACCCACCCGGCGGTGCTCCGCACCCTGAAGGCCGTGGTGGAAGAGGCGCGGGCGGCCAAAATCCCCGTCAGCGTCTGCGGCGAGATGGCCGGCGACCCCGCCTTCACCGAACTCCTGCTCGCGATGGGCTTGCGCAGCTTCTCGATGCACCCGGCACAGATCCCGACGATCAAGCAGCGGGTCCTGCGCTCGGACATCGACAGGCTGTCA
>DNFL01000261.1 GCA_003486945.1 Hyphomonas sp.
CGCGCCGACATGGACGCGCTGCCCGTGCCGGAAAACACTGGCCTCGCTTTTGCCTCCAAGGTGCGCTCCATTCCGTGGACGGGCGATGAGAGCCAGGTGATGCATGCCTGCGCCCACGACATTCACATGACCGTCTGGGTCGGCACGGCCCGCCGCCTGATTGCGGAGAAGGATACATGGAAAGGCACGCTGATCATGATTGCTCAGCCTGCGGAGGAAATCGGCCTTGGCGCGCAGGCGATGCTGGCCGATGGTCTCTACACGAAGTTTCCGCAGCCGGACTATAATCTCGCGCTGCACGTCTCGGCCGGCGCGCCAGCAGGCACGGTCGCATATTCCTCCGGTTTCGCGCTCGCCAATGTCGATTCGGTTGATGTGAAGGTGAAGGGCGTCGGCGGCCACGGTGCCTATCCGCACACGACAGTCGATCCGATCCTGATCGCGAGCCATGTTGTGGTGGCCCTGCAGAGCCTCGTTTCGCGCAATACCAACCCGCTCGACTCCGCCGTCGTCACCGTCGGCTCGATCAAGGCCGGCGCCAAGCACAACATCATCCCGGATGAGGCCGAGCTGAAGATCACCGTGCGGTCGTATGAAGACGCCACCCGCCAGAAACTGCTCGACGGCATCAAGCGCATCGCCGAAGGCCAGGCCGCCGCCTTCGGCGCGCCGCCGCCGGAATTCAAGGTGGAGAGCGATTACACGCCAGCCACCTATAACGACCCCGCACTGACGGAGCGCGCGATGGCCGCCATCTCCGCCGAGCTTGGCGCGGCGAATGTCCGCTCCGTTCCGCCGGTAATGGGCGGCGAGGATTTCGGACAGTTCGCGCGCACGGACGAGAAAATCCCCGGCGTCATCTTCTGGCTCGGCGCCGTGAACCCGGACAAGTATGCCGCCGCGCAGATCGACGGCATGCCGCTGCCCTCGCTCCACTCCCCCCTGTTCGCGCCGGACGCAGACCCCACCATCGCCACCGGCGTGGACGCGATGACGGCAGCGGCAAAGGACCTGCTCAGCAAGAGCTGAGAGAAGGCCTCAATACGAAATCGTCATCGCCGGCATGTCGCCGGGCAACAGGATATTCCAGCCGCCGGTATCGCCCTCGATCCGCGCCTCGCGGTCGAGGAAAACGGCCAGCAATTCCTGCAACACCGCGCGCACGATGGCGTGCCCGAGGCAGGCATGCTGGCCCATCCCGAACATCAGCGGGCGCGTACCTGCTCTGTCCGGATTGAACACGCCCGGCTCCGCAAAGGCGAGCGGATCATGATTGCCCGCCGCCCACAGCATGAACAATGGCGTGCCGGGCTCGATATCGATTTCGTCGAGCCGGATGTGTCCGGTCGTCAGCCGCATCGTCATTGGCGCCGGGCTCGCCATCCGCAAGCATTCGTTCGCGCACGGAAGAGTGGGCGTGATCCGGCTCCGGTTCTGCGCCGCCAGCCGCAAGCTGGCCGCCAGCCCGATGGTGGAGGCCTCAATCGCATCAAACGCCATGCCTGCGATCAGGTCCGCCGCCGCCTCTTCGCCCACGCCGCCTGCCAGCGCAGCTGAAAACGGCGAGCCCCGCGACAAAGCCTCACGCGACAAGGTGCGCGTTTCGGCAGCCGCTGCTTCCGCCACAGCTGCCTTCGACAGGTCCGGCGCCGGGGAGAGCACATGGCCCATATCGTGCACCGCCTGCTCCAGCCTCAGCGCAGCGTCGGCGTCATAGCCGATGATCTCCGCCCAGACATTGCGCGCCGCGGGCGCCGCAAACCCGGACTTCAGGGCAAGCCCCTCCGCCCGCGCCGGCACAATCTCCGCCACCACCCGGCGCACCAGCGCCGGAATTTCCACTGCATTCATCGCCGCAATCAGCGCTGCGCGGTCAACCCTGTGTGCCGCGCCGGATTTCGTGAACACGGAGCGCACCAGCAGTTCAAATATCTGCGGCGTCTCCGCCATCGCCTCGACGGAGGGCGCCATTCCATCCGCATGCGGATCTCTCGCTAGCGCAAGGAGTTCCGCGTAGCCAAGAATGGCGAGCCCGCCCCAGGGCGTCTGCTGCACTCGGTCGCCCGCGGCAAAGTCATCCTGGAAGGCATGCGAAAGAGAAACCCAGCCCGCCGGGCGGTCAAAAGTCGTGAAGGTTTTCATAGGTCAGTCCTGAAAGCATGAAAGATCGCCCCGCCAATGGCAGGGCGCGAAACTCGGGCGGTTTCAGCTTTCAGCGTTTCCGGACACAGTGCATGCGACTTCCTCTGAAGAGTGCACAGGCTAAGCGCATCACGCCGCCTGTGCAACATCCAGACTTTACGCCTTCAACACACAATCAGCCCATCCATTGCAGGAACGGCTGCCCGGCGAGGGCTTGCACAAAGGTGGCGATCACGAGCGCCGCATATCCGGCGGCGGCCGTCCATACGGCCGGCACTGCAAGATGGCGCGGCAGGGCCAGCGTCAACAGTCCGAACAGTGGCAGCAGCTGCATTGCGTGGGTGGCGAAGAAATGCGCGATGCGCAGGTCGCCCACTTCGCGGCTCCAGCCCATGACCGGCAGCATCGCGCCCGTCTGCGGCGTGCCGACAAGATGCCCTGTGCCCATAGCCATGGTCATCGCCACCGGTACGGTCAGCACGAAGGTAAGAACCAGCCCGAGCCCGATCGAGAGTCGCAGGCCAGGCGCCAGCCCACTTGCCCGGTTGCGCAGAATCGCGATGCCGAAAACGAGGCTCGCGGTCGTCAGCGAAATCGCGATAACACCCATTAGCGTATAAATGAGTGCCAGCTCCGGCGTGGAGCGATTGAAGTGCGAACCCACGCCCATCGCCGCTGCGCCCCCGATCCAGATCATCTCGGCGAGGATGCAGAGGACAACGAATGTGGAGTATGCGCGGTAGCGGCGCCGCGCCGTCATACCCGCCGGCAGGAAGCGCGCAAACAGCGCGAGGTTCAGGGTGTAGAGTGACAGCGAGATCATGAACTTCGCCGGTTTCATCCACACGTTCATGTCCTGATATGTGCGTGTCTCGACAGCCATCGCGGCAAAGACCGGAATCAGCGCAAAGGCCAGAACGACACCGAGCAGCGTGAAGCGCGGTTCGTCCGCCATCAGACGGTTTGGCAGTTGCGACGTGCCGGATGCGGGAAAGATTGCAACAGTCGCGGTCATGTCACGCCTCCGTGGGTTTGGGAGCGCGCAGCGACAGGCCGGCGCGCAGGACGAGGAAAAGCAGGAACCCTATCGGACCGAACCAGAAGATCAGCCCAAGGCAAGGAAGCACCAGAATGTGCGGCACACCTTCGGCCCGCGCCCTGCGCGCCGCCCATGCGCCGACAAACAGGTCGAAGGCGAGGAAATGTACCCACCCGGCCAGCGCCGCATGCGGATTGTCGAACAGCCGCATCACGTTCGCCAGGCTGTCATAGCCGCCTTCCGCCGAAGACCAGAAGGCAAGGATCAGCGCCGCATAGCCCACCGACAGGATGACCGGCACCACAAAGCCTGCATAGGCATTGGCAAGGCGCGGCGCGAGCGGGCTCAGCGCGAGGGCGAGCCAGCCCGTCATGGCGAGCGGGTTCGCAAACTGGAAGAGTGTTTCAGGCGGCATCGCTAACTCCATCTTTACAATGCCAAGATAGAAATGCCACAGGACTTTACATTGTCAAGATAAAATTTTGACAGCGGAAAGATCGAAGGCTAGGGTCGCGCCATGACAGCAAAGAAAACGAAGGCCGCGCCGCGGCCCTATCATCACGGCGACCTACGGGCCGCCCTCCTCGCTGCGGCCGAGGCGGAACTGGTCGAGCGCGGCATCGAAGCCTTCTCGCTGCGCAGTGTCGCCAAGCGCGCCAATGTCAGCCACGCCGCCCCAGCGCATCATTTCGGCGACACCAACGGCCTTCTCACCGCCCTGGCCGCGGATGGCTACCGGCGCTTCGTTGCCCATCAGGCCGCCTGGGAAGACCGCGGCGGAACAGAGCCTGCCGCCCGGCTGATCGAAAGCGGCCTGGGCTATATAGATTTCGCGCTGAAAAACCCTGCATTGTTCCGCCTGATGTTTGGCTCAGACAGGCCCGGCTTTGGCTCACCCGAACTTTACGAAGCCTCCATGGCGGCCTTCAACCAGATCGTTGCCGCAAACGCGGCCGTCGCCGCCAGGCATGGACGCAAACCCAGCGACACAGATGTCGAAGCGACCTGGGCGATCGTCCATGGTCTTGCAGACCTGTTGTCCAACAACCGACTCTACCGCCTCGGCACCCTTGCCCCCAAAGCGCGCGACACAATCCTGCGCAGCATCATAGCCCGAAACATTCCGGATTAATCGCCCTCACCACCCCCAATAAAGGCAGCATTAAGGCACCCAACCTTGCCTCCTCGGGGTATCCGCGCTATATCCCCTTTTGCTCAGAGTGCGCAAAAGTAATGGAGCGGTCACGAAGAGCCCTGCCTCCCCGTATATTTCAGGGACATATCTTGAAACGCGGACTGTCAGGCCTAACTTATACTCAAATCGAGCATAACTGCTCGGTCCCTTGAGACGAGGAGGATACCATGGCCCGCCTGATCGATTCCGGTCCCGGATGCCCGACCCCCACCCCGCTGCGCGGCCCCTCGGCCGCCGAAGCGCGCGGCCTGGCCTATGACGACGCCGTCAAAGCCGAGACCGACGCCCTCTATCCCCTCGTCGCGGATTTTATCACCCCGATGGAATGGCCCGCCATCGCGCCCCTCGTCGCCGGGATCAATCGGCTGAAGCGCGAGAAGGATGCCGTCATCCTCGCCCACAATTACATGACGCCGGATATTTTCCGCCTCATCGGCGACTTCCGCGGTGACAGCCTGCAGCTCGCCCGCGAGGCCTCGAAGGTCTCGCAGAAAGTCATCGTCCAGGCCGGCGTCCACTTCATGGCCGAGACGTCCAAGATCCTCGCGCCGGAAAAAACCGTGCTGATCCCTTCGCTCGAGGCCGGCTGTTCGCTCGCCGCCTCAATCACCGGCGCCGATGTGCGCCTGATCAAGGCGAAGTTCCCGAACTATCCGATCGTCACCTATGTGAACTGCACGGCCGAGGTGAAGGCCGAGTGCCACATCACCTGCACCAGCTCCAACGCCGCGCAGGTGGTCGAGGCGATTGCGAAGGAATGGAATTCCGACACGGTCATCCTCGTGCCGGACCAGTACCTGGCGAAAAACGTGGCCGCCCAGACCGGCATCCGCATCCTCACCTGGCCGGGCGCCTGCGAGGTGCACGAACAATTCTCCGCCGAAGATGTGAAAGCCCTGCGCGAGGCGCACCCCGGCGTCATCATCCTCGCCCACCCGGAATGCCCGCCGGACGTGCTGCAGGAAGCCGACTTTGCCGGCTCCACCTCCGCGCTTGCCGCCTATGTGTCCGAGAACCGCCCGAACAAGGTCGTGCTCCTCACCGAATGCTCGATGAGCGACAAC
>DNFL01000165.1 GCA_003486945.1 Hyphomonas sp.
GGGCGTTGCGGTCGAGGGCGATAGGCGCGGGCGGCGTGCCGGCGAGAAGGGCGCGGTGCTGCCAGCGTCAGATGTGTTTGCGCAGCAGGTGCGCTGGATCGACCTGTTCAGCACGGGCGCGGGGCCGGTGACGGCGCGTGTTGAGGCGAGGCAGGACTGGGTGGAGGTGGCGGGCGGAAAGCGCTCCGTAAGCGGATCAGAGCGCGTTGAGGTTCGGATCGATTGGGACAAGGTGCCGGTTGGGCGCCATGTCGGTGAGATCCGGGTTAAGACGGGTTTTTGGAACAGTGTGAAGATCGCTGTGCCGGTGTTCAAACCCGAAGGGTGGGAACGTGTGAAGGGATACCCGCTGGCCAGCGGGTTTGCGGCGATGGATGTGGCTGCGGCGAGCCGGAAGACGGACGGTGCGGAGGCGCGCTGGTCGGTGATACCGAACCTCGGGCGCACCGGAGACGGCGTGGCGCTGGTGCCGGGGGCAGCGCCGGAGTTTGCGGCGGGTGCAGAGGATGCGCCGCGGCTGGAGTTTGATCTGTTCGTGTACGAAGCAAAGCCGTTGACGGTGGAGGTGGAGCTGGCGCCGACGCTGGATTTCAAGGGGCAGCGCGGGATGAAGTTTGCGCTGTCGCTTGGCGGGGGCGAGCCAGTGGTCGTGAATGTGCATGAGCGCCTGACGTCAGCGGACTGGGACGAGCGGCATTGGGAAGCAACTGTGGCGAAGAATTCGCACCATCATTCGGTGACATTTCCGGATGTGGCGGAGGGCGCGCAGACGCTGACGCTGTGGGCGATGGACGCGCCGTTGGTGTTCCAGAGGCTGGTGGTGAGCCAGGAAGCTGTGCCGGAGAGCTACCTCGGGCCGCCGGTGATGGCGCCGCGCTAGCTCATCGGCGGCGGCGCGAGGCCGAGGGCTTTGGCGAGGGAGGCGAGGAGGGTGAATTTCATCTTCCGGCGTGTATCGGGCGTGTAGGGGCCGAGAGCGCCCTGCGCTTCTTTCGGGAGGTGGGCGACGGGGTCGCCGTTTGCGCCGAAGACGTAGTGATCGAACATGCCGCGCCAGACTTCGCGTTCGCGGGGGGGCAGGTCACGCAGGGCGATGAGGGCGTGGAGGAGCGTGTCGAATTGCGAGCCGAGATCGGGCTGCGCTTCTTTCCACCAATAGTTCACGAGGACATTGAAGGGGGTGAGCGACTGGACGTGGTGCCACCAGCAATAGGGAATGTAGACGGCGTCGCCAGGGGCGAGTTCGGCGCTGCGGGCATGGGTGAGGGCTTCAGCGAAGCGGGGATGGGTTTCTTTGTTCCAGGCTTCGGGGCGTACCATGCTGACGGGCGGGCCGGAGAGAGTGAATTCGAAAGGGCCGACATAGAGGTTTTTCAGCTGGTGCGGCGGGAAGAGGGTGAAGCGGCGCCGGCCGGCGACGACGCAGGCAATATTTTCGAACAGGTCGAAATGTGTCTGTACGGAGAGACGGTTTCCGATCCAGATGCGGGGCGGTGTGCCGGTGGGCAGGAGCGCGAGCGCGTTCTCCGCGAGGAAACCGGGCAGGTATTCCGCGATGGGCATGGACTGGACATAGATCGAGGGCGGCGCGTCGGCGGTTTCTAGGCTGGCGAGCTGGTTCAGGGACTGGGTGATGGGCGCCGGGCGCTTTGAGAAGTTCAGTCCACGGAGGTCATCGGTGTAGAAGAACTGGCCGCGGATTTCCGGTGGGCCGAAGATGGTTTCGGCAGGGCGGCTTGTGTCGAAGCGGGCGAGATAGGACGTGATGCCGGCGGTGCCGGTTGCAGCGGCGGCGACCGAGGGCCAATTCGCGACAGCGCCTTTGAGGACGACCGGTTCGCCCGCAGGCTGGATTTCATTGCGGAAGATGTCCGGCGTGACGCCCTCGCGGACGGGGAGCGGCGGCAGGTGTTCAAAGGCGTGGGCGCCGTTTGGCATGTTGGGTCTCCGCAGCTCAGCCTACTGTCTCACGGCTCCGGAAAAAAGATGCGCCGCGAAACAAGTTCGCGGCGCATCCCGGGAGGTCTGACGGTTCAGGTCAGAAGTTGAAGCGGGCCGATACCGTGACCCGGCGATCGTTCCGGTACCAGGACCGGCCGCCGCGGCGTCCGTACGCATTCGGAATATAGGACGTCGTTTCGGTGACTTCGTCGAGCAGGTTTGCGCCCTGCACACCGACTTTCAGCCGATCGTTGATCGTGTAGAAGAACGAGCCGTCGAGCTGGCCGGTTGACTCCTGGAAGATCGGGTAGAAGGGCGTGATCACGTCCCGCGGTGTGACGAGGTAATCGCTGCGCCAGTTATAGGCGAGACGGGCCGAGATGGGGCCTTTCTCGTAGATGGCGGCGATGTTGTAGGACACATCCGACAGGCCCTGCAGCGGCAGATCACCCAGATCGACCAGCGGGTTGTTCGCCGCCGGTGTCGTGGTGGTGTTGTTCACCGCAGACGACTGCACGCCGTCGCTTTCCAGCAGGGTCAGGGCTGCCTGCAGGCCGAGGCCGTCGAAGGGCTTGGGCAGGAAGTCGTAGAATTGCTGATAGGAAAGCTCGATGCCTTTCACCTTGCCGGTTTCGTCCGAGTTGGTCGGCTGGCGGGTGAAGACATCGGTGGCGGTTGCGCCGGTGACCGGGTTGATGAAGACGAGATCGCCTTCGCCCGACACAACGATGTTGTCGATCTCCTTGTAGAACACTGAGGCCGTGAACGAGCCGGCATCAGCGAAGTACCATTCGAAGGACAGGTCGTAGTTGTCCGCTTCGGTCGGCTTCAGGTACGGGTTGCCGCCCGATGCCGTGAAGCCATACCATCCGCCTTCGAAGCCCGGAGGCGGAGCATCTGCTTCCGGAGTACGCGGATCGTCCAGTGTCAGCGGCGTGATGGTGAAATAGTTCCGCATCAGGCCAAGATCAGGCCGCGAGATGCCCTTGGAGTAGGCTGCGCGGATGATCATGCTGTCGTTGAGACCAATCTTGAAGTTGATACTCGGCAGCCAGTTCTCATAGGCGTTGTTGGAAGTTATCCCAACGCTCGAGCCATCCGCAAAGGCGCGGATTGCGGCGCGGACATCTGCGGGCAGGGCGCAGAATGCTGGTGGTTCATAGGTCTGGCCGATAGGCAGGTTGGTCGGCGTAAGGCAACGGTTCTGGCCGCCCGCAGACGGGTCGACCGCATCTGGCGGCAGGCCGAAGTCAATCGGGATCGAGCCAGGTGTCGGGAAGTTCCAGCCACCACTTGAGTCAAATGACGTTTCGACGTAGCGCAGGCCGATGTTGCCATCGAGGGTCCAGCCATTGCCGAACGGATTGTCATGCCCGAAGCGGAGCATGGCAAAGGCAGACTGGGTTTCTTCCAGCGTGTCGTTGATCTCACCGGGAAGATAAGGCGTACCCGGAACAACGCCGGGGCGTTCGGCAAGACGCAACCAGCCAGCGCCGCCGCCGCCAGGTGCACCGCCGCCGCCCGCTGCGAGCCAAGCGGCAACCACCGAGTCGGCAAAGTCAGCGGACTGGTTGTAGTTCTGCGCCACGTTGTAGGCGTAGTAGGGGAAGGTCGGCGGAACCGATGCGCCGCCGCGCTGGAAATTGCTCCAGTAGAAGTTCTGGATCATGCCTTCAGGTGCACCGATCTCATCCATCCAGACCGGGCCGCCATTGCCCCAGATTTCCGAGAGGGCGCCCCAGTTGTAGGTCGAGAAGCGGGTTGTCTGATCGC
This sequence comes from Hyphomonas sp., assembly GCA_003486945.1. Classification (GTDB taxonomy): domain Bacteria; phylum Pseudomonadota; class Alphaproteobacteria; order Caulobacterales; family Hyphomonadaceae; genus Hyphomonas. The sequence continues at coordinate 3,715 of DNFL01000165.1, forward strand.
GTTCGGACCAGCGCACACCGGCGCGAGCAGATTTCAGCCAGCCGCCGTCATCGAAGTGGTATTCGGTGTCGGCGCGGAAGGCTTTCTCCGTGCCGTCACTGTCTTCGAGGTGGTCCATCGCTGCGCGCCAGAAGGAATAGCGCGGATCCGCGTAGGCGGGCTCGTTGCCGGGTGTGACGTAGGCCGGGCAACCGCCCGACTGGCCGAAGCCGCCGGAGCAATCGAGCGCCGGGTTTCCAGGGAAGCCCGTAACGTTCGCGCCGAGGAAGCGTACTTCCGGAATTTCGCGGCGCAGGTCCATGAACACATCCTGGAAGCTGGAGCCCCAGATGCCGAAGTCCACGTTCTCAACCGTCGAGTCGACGTGCTGGAAGTCAGCGTTGAACGACCATTTGTCGTTCGGCGTCCACTTGAGGTTCAGCGAGGTGTCCTGGGTGGCCTGCTCCTGCTCAACATCGCGGCGGATGTTGTTCGATTGCAGACCGTAGACGGGCGTGCGGCGGCCACCGGCCGACAGCGGATCGTTCTGGTCCTGACGCCAACCAACCGGCGCGGAAATCGTGCCGTGCGTGAACAGGTCGTCAGAGCCGAATCCGAACTCCGTACCCGGAAGAAAATTGAACGCCGTGTCGCCGACGTTGTCGGTGGCGATCTCGATAACGTGCTCGGTCCAGGAGGTGGAGGCCTCGGAACGTAGCAGTTCAAAGGTTGCAAGCAGGGTACGGTCAGGATTTTCCCACTGCACGGATCCGCCATAGCCGATGCGCTTGCGATCATAGTCCTGCGTCCGGATCGCGGCGCCTTCCGGCACCCAGACAGTACCGGGTGCAAGGTCAGTCCGCGGCTGGAAGCTGGAGATCTGCGTGCCATCAGAACGGGTGTTCAGTTCGGAGAACACGCCGTTGAGCAGGATGCCGATGTCGCCCGCGTCTGTTTCCCAGCGATTGCTGTAGAGGATGGAGCCCGTGGGGGCCCATTGTTCACGGAAATCCGCATAGTTCATTTCCAGAGTGCCGGCGAGCACGCGGCCATTGGCATCGAAAGGCTTGCGGGTGACGAGGTTGACCGTGCCGGCAACGCCGCCTTCGATCAGGTCAGCCGTCTGGTTCTTGAAGACCTGGACTGAGCCGAGGAGTTCCGGAGCAACGTCCGAGAAGCTGAGAGCGCGTCCATTGTTGGCCGAGAAGGTGTCGCGGCCGTTGATTTCAGACCGGACATAAGTCAGGCCGCGGACGATGACGCCCGTGCCTTCGATCGAGAAGTGGTCCGGGTCATCTGCAGCGGCAAAGCGGCTGATCGTGATGCCGGGCACGCGCTGGAGCGCCTCGGTGACCGAACGGTCGGGGAGGGCCCCGATGTCTTCAGCGGTGACCGCGTCGACGAAGGTCTCAGCGTTTCGCTTGATTTCCTGAGCGCTCTGGATTGAGGAGCGGATGCCGAGCACGACGACCGTATCCTGACGCGCTTCGGCGTCTTCTCCGGGAGCGGTGGTCGCTGCCGGATCATCCTCTGTCTGAGCGATTGCCGGCATGGCCGTGAGCAGGGACAGGGCGGATGCGCCGCATGCCAGTGCTGACCACGATGCGAGTCGGCGAGACGTATTGATACCGTATAATTTTGCCACGATGGGCCCTCCCTGTGCGAACTCTTATACCACCCCTGTGGGGCGGCCGGACTTGTGCCCGGTCTGTTATAGCGCTAACGAAACACAAAATGTTTGCGCTATCAAGACGCAAAAGTTGCAGAATGATAACGCTCTCGCCAAGCATGGCAAAAATGTTACGGTTCGGACGAGCCAAAGCCGCGTAAGACGGTCGAAACTGGGAGGAAAACGCCGATGGCGCCGCAGATCCGGCGGATCGTGATCCTTGGGGGCGGCACTGCGGGCTGGATGACCGCGGCGGCCATTTCCCATGTTCTCGCCGCCCGAAAGGCTGACATCACACTTATAGAGTCCGAGGAAATAGGGACCGTGGGTGTCGGCGAGGCGACACTTCCGCATATCCGCTTCTTCAACCAGCGAATCGGGCTCGACGAGCCGGAGCTGATGCGGGCGACACAGGCGACCATGAAGCTGGGCATCCAGTTCGTGGACTGGGCCCGAAAGGGCGACGCCTACATTCATCCTTTCGGCGATTATGGCCAACCGGCCGGCGGCGTGGACTTCCTTCAGATATGGGCGCGGCTGCATGCGGCGGGGCGGACATCGAGAATTTGCGACTATTCGCTGCCGGTGGTGATGGCGGAGGCGGGGCGCTTCGGGTTTCCGGTGGAAGATCCGGCCTCGGTGATGTCGACGTTCTCTTATGCCTACCAGTTCGATGCGGGGCTTTATGCGCGCTACCTGAGGCGGGTTTCCGAAGGGCGCGGCGTTGTGCGGGTCGAGGGCAAGGTCACTTCGGTGCGCCAGAACCCGGAGACGGGGCATGTCGAAGCGCTGAGCCTTGGCGAAGGGCGGGAAGTTGAAGGTGATCTCTATATAGATTGCTCCGGTTTCCGCGCGATGCTGATCGACGAGGCGATGGGATCTGGCTTCGAGGACTGGTCGCGGTGGTTGCCGTGCGACCGGGCGATTGCCATCCCGACGGAGAATGCCGGGCCGCCGGTGCCGTATACGCGCGCGACGGCGCGCACATCGGGCTGGCAGTGGCGCATACCGCTGCAGCACCGGGTCGGGAATGGGCACGTCTATTCTTCGGCGTTTCTGGATGATCAGTCTGCGGAGGATGAGCTGCTGCGCCATCTGGATGCGCCGGCGATGCGCCAGCCGAACAGGCTGAAGTTCCGCGCAGGGCAGCGGCGGCAGCAATGGGTGGGCAATGTGGTCGCGATCGGCCTTGCGAGCGGCTTCCTGGAGCCGCTTGAATCCACATCGATCCACCTGATCCAGCAGGGGATCACGACGTTGATGGAGCTGTTCCCGGACGGGCCTCTGGACGCGCGCGATATCGCGGAGTTCAACCGGGTGATGTCGCTGGAGTATGACCGGGTGCGGGATTTTCTGGTGCTACACTATCACGCAACGGAGCGGGAGGATTCCGAATTCTGGAACCATGTGCGCACAATGGACGTACCCGGATCTCTGGACGAAAAGATCACGATGTTTCGCGAGCGCGGGATCGTGATGAAATATCGCGACGGGTTGTTCCTGTTGCCAAGCTGGATTGCGGTGTTTGTGGGCCAGCGCGTGATTCCGCGCCATTGGGATCCGCGCGCGGATGCGCTGCCGATGGAGCAGACTGCGGAATCGCTGGCGCGGATGAAGCGGCATATTGCTGAAGTGGTGGAGGCGCTGGACACGCATGATGCGGCGCTGGCGCGCTATTGCCCGGCGGAGGTGATGGCGTGACGGGCGGATTGAAGCGCATCGCTGTGGTAGGGGCCGGTGTTGCGGCGTGGTTTTCTGCCGCTTACTTGGCGCGCGTGTTGAAACGGCTCGGCACAGAAATCGTGCTGGTGCCAGCAGGCCGAGAGACTACGGCGCCGGTGCTTGCGACGTTGCCGAGTTTCGAGGCCGTGCATTCGGTGCTTGGATTTGATGCACGCGACCTGATGCGGGCCACAGAGGCGAGTTTCCGTCTCGGTACGGAGTATGTCTCCGGTGGCGGCATCCATACCTATGGTGATACGGGCACGGCGTTTGGAAACGTTCCGTTCCATCTCGCCTGGCGCGCGCAGGCGGAGAACACGTCGCCAGGTGCTTTCGGTGACTGCTCGCTGGCGGTGCAGGCGGCGCGTGAGGGACGGTTTGCGCCGCCGCTGGAAGGCGGGCCGCCTGGAAGTCTGTACAGCCCGGGTCTGCATATGAATGGACCGGCCTATCTCAATTTCCTGCGGCGTGCTGCGCGCCACTACGGCGTGGTGCAGGCGGGCGACCTTTCCTTTGGCGAGGCAGCAAGCGAGACGGGCAGGCTGGTGCTATCGGATGGTTCGGCGCTGACATCCGATCTCGTGATCGACACGGTGGGCCTGGACGCGAGGGCGGACTGGACGCTGGCGGGTGTCATGCCGGAAACGGTGCATGTCTTCTGGGGGAAATCTGCTTCCCGCCAGCCACTCGGTCTGGCACGGCTGCGCAGTGTGGCGGGAAACGTTGCGGTCGATACACCTCTCAACACGGAGATATTCCGTGCGCTGATCGCTGGAAGTGAGGCAGCGGCGCATCGTGCGACTTCGGTTCTGCGCCGCGACGGGTTTACCCCATTGGCAGATTCGCCGCACGTGTTCATGCCGGGTTGGTGCGCTGCGCCGTGGCAAGGCCGCACCGTGCGCATTGGCGACGCCGCGTGCTGCCTGCCGCCTGCTGAGGCGCCGGAGTTGCGGATCATCCAGATTGGTCTCGAGACGCTCGTGCACCTTTTGCCGGGTGGTTGCCCCGAAGTTCCCGAGCGCGGTGAGTATAACCGGATGGCGCTGGAATCCTGGCGGGCGCTGGCGGATTTTGTGTCGCTTGCTTTCATGCCGGCCGGTGAGATTCCAAAAGACGCACCTGCATCTCTGGCGCTACGGCTGCAGAACTTTACCAGCCGTGGACGGATCATTCTGGCGGACGGTGAAAGCTTCACCCGGGAAAGCTGGGCTGCCGCACTGATTGCGGCGGGGTGGCAAATGGACCGTGCGGATACGCACGCTGCAGCGCTGCCGAAGGAGCGCGTGCGTTCAAGCATTGCCGGGATTGCCGGGACACTGGCGGCAAGCTGTGAGACGTTGCCGGATCAGCGTACATTCCTGCGCCGGGCCGGCCTTCTGGCGCCGCAGGCGGGAGGCGCCTGAGCGATGAATTCACCACATACGCTTTCGCACATTGTCATCGCTGGCGGCGGCACGGCGGGATGGGTCGCAGCGGCGGCGCTGTCGCGTCTCACCAACAATGGCGAGACTCGCATCACGCTGGTCGAGTCCGAAGAAATCCGAACGGTTGGCGTTGGCGAGGCGACGATTCCGCCGATTGCGATGTTCCTGCGTCTGCTCGGCATCGACCTTTCGGAGTTCATGCGCGAGACGCAGGCGACCATCAAGCTCGGCATCGAGTTTGAAGGCTGGCTACGCGAAGGCCACCGCTACATCCATCCGTTCGGAGACTATGGGCGGGATATAAACGCGGTTCGCTTCTATCAGTACTGGTTGAAGCTGCGCGCGTTCGGAAAAGATGTGGGCGAGATTGAGGAATATTGCCTAGCGGCCATGGCGGCTCGTCATCAGCGCTTCGCGCCGCCGGATCCTGATCCGCGTACGGTGCAGTCGAGTATGGCCTACGCCTTTCATTTCGATGCAGCCCTGTATGCGGCCTATCTGCGCCGATATTCCGAAGCGCGCGGCGTGAGGCGCGTCGAAGGCAAGATTGCAGATGTGACGCTGCGAAGCGAGGACGGGTATGTATCGTCTCTGAAGCTGGCAGATGGGCGCGAGATTGAGGGCGATCTCTTCATTGACTGCACGGGCTTCCGGGCGCTGCTGATCGGCAAGGCGATGGGCGTACCTTACGTCGACTGGTCGCATTGGCTGCCGATGAACAGTGCGCTCGCGGTGCAGAGCGAGCGTGTTGCAGATCCTCTGCCCTATACTCGTTCGACGGCGCGGCCTGCGGGGTGGCAGTGGACGATTCCCTTGCAGCATCGCACCGGCAACGGCCATGTCTACTGCTCCGACTATATGAACGATGAGGACGCAGGGAAGATACTGCTCGCGAGCATTTCGGGCAGGCCGCTGACGGCGCCGTCGCAGCTGCGTTTCACCACCGGGCGGCGCGCGGAATTCTGGTCGCGGAATGTCGTGGCGCTTGGCTTGTCGAGCGGATTCATGGAGCCGCTGGAGTCGACATCCATCCATTTCATCCAGGCGGGCGTGACGAAACTGATCGCTCTGTTGCCGGACAAGCGCTTCAATCCGATCGAGCGGGACACCTATAACCGGCTGAGCATCATGCAATTCGAGCAGACGCGCGACTTCCTGATCCTGCACTACAAGGCGACGGAGCGGACGGGACCTTTCTGGGACTATGTTCGCAACATGGATATTCCGGACACGCTGGCGCAGAAGATCGAGCTGTTCCGGTCGAACGGGCGGCTTTTCCGGTTTGAAGATGAATTGTTCGGCGAGGCGAACTGGCAATCTGTGCTGATGGGGCAGGGTATCATGCCGGAGCGGTGGGACCCGATGGCAGATGCGCTGGACGTGAATGTTGTGGCCAAGCAGGTGCAGGGTATTCGCGAGGCGGTGCGGGAGACGGCGCTACGGCTGCCAACGCATCAAGAGTTCCTGACGCGGTTCTGCGCGGCGCCGGAACCGGTGGATTGAAGGAAACATCCGATGACGGATAAACGTGTTCGCAAGATCCTGATTGTCGGTGGCGGGACGGCTGGCTGGATGACGGCAGCGGTGCTCGCGAAGCTGCTGAAGAATGACTATGCCGATATCCATCTGGTCGAGTCCGAGGAGATCGGCACAGTGGGCGTTGGCGAAGCAACGATCCCTCAGATCGGCACGTTCAACCGCACGCTCGGCATTGATGAGACTGATTTCGTCAAGGCGACGCAGGGCAGTTTCAAGCTGGGCATCGAGTTTGTGAACTGGGGCGCACTCGGCGAGCGCTACATTCACCCTTTTGGTGCCTATGGGCTGGATATGGACGGCGTGTCTTTCCATGCGTTCTTTCTGAAGCATCATGCCGCCCGCTATGGGCCGGAGACGATGGACCAGTACAATCTGCAGGCGCTGGCTGCGCGGCAGAACCGGTTCATGCGGCCGGTGAACGCCGGCAACTCGCCGCTCAGCAAGATTGCCTACGCGTTCCATTTTGATGCGAGCCTCTATGCGCGCTACCTGCGGAAGTATTCTGAAGCGCGCGGCGTGACGCGGCATGAGGGCAAGATAACCAGTGTCTCGCTTCATCCGGAGACGGGCTATGTGCAGCATGTTCAGCTTACGGATGGACGTATCCTCGACGCGGACTTGTTTGTGGACTGTACGGGGTTTCGCGGGCTGCTGATCGAGCAGGCGCTGAAGGCGGGGTATAATGACTGGTCGCACTGGTTGCCGTGCGACCGGGCAGTGGCGGTGCCGTGCGAAAATGCGGAGCGGCTGACACCTTACACGCGGTCAACAGCGCGCGAGGCGGGATGGCAGTGGCGCATTCCGCTGCAACACCGGATAGGGAACGGGCATGTCTGGTCGAGCGCGTTCACGACAGAGGAGCGCGCGACAGAAATTCTTATGTCGAACCTTGATGGCAAGGCGCTGGATGCGCCCCGGCATTTGCGCTTTTTGGCAGGGCACCGGAAGAAGTTCTGGGAGAAGAACTGCGTGGCCATTGGTCTCTCGGCCGGGTTCATCGAGCCTCTGGAGTCAACCTCGATCCATCTGATCCAGTCCGGCGTGGCGAAGCTGATGCAGATGTTCCCGTCAGGCGGTTTCAATCAGCCGGACATTGACCGATACAACCGGGTGACGACGTTCGAGTATGAGCGCATCCGGGACTTCATCATCCTGCACTACCATCTCAACCGGCGCGATGATTCGGAGCTTTGGAAATACACGCAGAACATGCCGGTGCCGGATTACCTGACCGACAAGATGGCCTTGTTTGAAAGCCATGGGCGGATCTTCCGGGAGAATGAGGAACTGTTCAACGACACGAGCTGGTTTGCCGTGATGATCGGGCAAGGGCTGAAGCCGCGCGATTATGATCCGGTGGCGGATGTTCAGTCGGCGGAGGAAACCGCCGCGCGCCTGACCAATATCCGCGATACGATTGCAACGTCGGCGACCTATATGCCCACGCATGAGCAGTTCATCGAAGAGAACTGTGATGCGCGGACGTATGTGCCGGCCTGATCAGTCCTACTCGCTCGTTTCGGCGTAGACACCAAATACCGCGCCGACGAAGCCGCCGGCTGTGCGGGTGGAGAGCAGTTTGCCATCGAGTGCGGGGCCGATGTCTTGCCAGTCTTCACCGGGAACGGACCAGCTTGCTTGATAGCTGGCGCCTTCGCCCTCGAAACGCAGGCGCAGGGGCTTGCCGTCTGGCACCTGGATTTCTGCAAGAACGATTCCGGCTTCGGCCTTGTCTGGGCCGGAGCGCTGGCGAAGGCGGAGGATTGTGCCGGTCTCCGCGCTGAGGGCGAGGCCAAGTGCAAACCAGTATTCATCGCTCTGGAATGCGGCGAGGCCCGCTTCGCTTTTGGCGGTGGGAGTGAAGACGATTTCGACTTCGGCGGAGGCGTTCATGTGTTGCTGGCGCCGCGCCAGGAAGGAAGGCTGGCGGCTGCTGCCGAGCGTGTCGGTGCGAGGTTGCAAGGCGAGCGTTCCTTCGCCGATGCTATACCATTCCGATTTAGGAACGCGCGGTGTCATCCAGTGTGGCGGCAGAGGGCCGGAAAAGTCTTCCGAGACGCTGAAGTTTCCGGTTGTTGGCAAGGGGGGGGCGTGTGATGCGGGAAGCGCCGGGCGCGAAAGGCTGATGGGCACAGGTGCGCCGCGTTCCAGGATGACGGGCCAGCCATCCTTCCAGGTGACGGGTAGCAGGAAGGTCTCGCGGCCGGTATTGTAATAGTCGCCCTCATATGGGCGCACACCGAGGAAGACCGCCCACCAGGCGCCTTCATTGTCGATGACATAATCAGCATGGCCGACCGAGGTGACTGGGTGGAGGCGATCTTCCGGCAGGTCGCGCTGCGTCATGATCGGGTTGCCCTCATAAGGCGTGTAAGGGCCCGTCACCGTCCGGGAACGGAGGATCACTTGCGAATGGCCTACGGCAGTGCCGCCTTCAGCTGCGGATAGGTAATACCAACCATCCTTCAGGTAGATGTGTGGGCCTTCGATCCAGATTGGCTTTTCTTCCGGGCGCACGCCGCCATCAATGATGACAACTGGTTCGCTAAGTGGCGCGAAGGTTTCCGGATGCACTTCGCGAATCCAGATCGCGCGGTGGCCGTCATAGAGAACTTCGCCGGGCGGGCCGTCATTGTTCATCAGCCAGACCTTGCCGTCTGTGTCGAAGAAGAGGGACGGATCGATGCCGCCGACATGCGGCATCCAGATCGGGTCTGACCACGGGCCGGCAGGGTCCTTTGCGGTCAGGATGAAGTTGCCTTCGCAGTCGACGCAGGTGTTGGCGATGTAAAAGGTGCCGTCGTGATGCTCGATGGTCGGGGCGAAGACGCCGCGTGACAGGCCGAGGCCGTCAAAGTCCAGCATGCCCGGTCGGTCGATGGCGTTGCCGATCTGTGTCCAGTTCACGAGGTCGGTCGAGTGCCAGACCGGGATGCCGGGAAACCAGGTGAAGGTGGAATGGACGAGGTAGAAATCCTGACCCACCTGCGTGATCGACGGGTCAGGGTAGAAGCCGCTGAGGATCGGATTGAGGTAGTTTCCCTCGGTTGCCACCGCCGCCGGATTGGGGTCCTGACCGGCGTACACGAAGTTGCGGAACACGGCTTCGCCGGGGGCCTCTCTGGTTGCGGGCGCAGCGCAGCCGGACATGCAAAGCAGTGCAATCAGGGCTGGAGCTATTGCGGCGCGGAAGCTGTGAAAGCCAGTCATTTTTTCCTCCCGGTTGACACCGTTTCAGGCACGCGGAGCGCTCTCAACGGACTGCCTATATTTTGGTCTGGACGGAGCGCGAAGCTTCGTGATAGCAGCAAATGATAGCGTTACCAAAACCAATGGGAAGCCCGATTCTTCTGGGAAATGGGCAAAAACCCGAAAAAATGGGAGGATCAACATGACAGGCATGTCTCGCAGGACTGCGCTGGGGCTGCTTGCAGGTGCTGGCGCGATGGCCGCGTGCGCCACGCCAGGTGGCCCGGCGCCAGCTTTTCCAGTTGATTCTGAACCTCTGAAAGACCTCGCAAAAGCCAAGGGCCTGCTCTTCGGTACGGCAATGGCAGCCTATCAGGTGGATGATCCCGAATATGTGCGTCTGGTGCAGGCCGATTGCGGCGTGATCGTCGCCGAAAACGAGCACAAGTGGTACACGATCCATCCGCAGCCGGACGTCTGGAATTTCGAGCCGGCGGACAAGCTGGTCGGCTTCGCGCAGGCGAACGGGCTGAAGATGCGCGGGCACACGGTGATCTGGCATCACCCACGCTGGTTCCCGGACTGGGTAAACAACCTCACCTTCTCGAGTGCGGCCGAAGCCGAGGCGATGCTGTCGGATTATATCACGCGCGTCGCTTCGCGGGCGTACCCGTTCATCCACGAATGGGACGTGATCAACGAAGCCGTAGACGACAAGACGGGCGAGCTGCGTGAGACGAGTTTCTCCCGTGCGATGGGCGGCCCGATGAACGTGATGGAGTTCTGCTTCCGCAAGACAGCGGAAGTAAGCCCCGGAACGCGTCTCGCCTATAACGACTACATGAGCTGGGAGAGCGGCAACGAGAACCACCGCACCGGCGTGCTGAAGCTGATGGAAGAACTGCTGAAGCGCGGCGCGCCGTTGACCGTGTTTGGCATGCAGAGCCATTCGAACTTTGACATGCCGGATGAGTTCACGCCTGCAAAGCAGAAAGCGTGGCGGCAATTCTGTGATGAGGCGGCTGGCATGGGGCTCGATTTTTCACTGACCGAGTTTGATGTCAACGACACGCGCCTTGGGCCAGATGTTGCGCGCCGCGATGAACTGATCGCGAGCTTCACCAAGGACTATCTCGATATCATGCTCTCTTATCCGCAGACGAAGGAGCTGTTGATGTGGGGGTTGGTCGACAAGTATAGCTGGCTGCAGAATTTCCTTCCGCGAACGGATGGTGTAGAGAAGCGTCCAACGCTGTTTGATTCGAACTACCAACCGAAGCAGATGCGCGAAGCGGTGGCCGCGGCCCTGCGCGCCGCACCGGTGAGAATCTGACCCGGACACGCTGCCATGTTTCTTGGAATCGACATCGGCACATCGAGCGTCAAGGCGGTCGTCATAAATGATGCCGGTGACGTAATCGATCAGGCGTCCGCGCCGCTGAGCGTGTCGCGGCCGCAGCCTTTGTGGTCCGAACAGGATCCTGCAGACTGGTGGGCGGCAACCAACAAAGCGGTGCTTGATCTATCGCCTGACCGGCGCGCCAAGGTCGAAGGCATCGGCCTGTCCGGTCAGATGCACGGCGCAACGCTGCTGGGGCCCAGGGACGAAGTGCTTCGCCCGGCAATTCTCTGGAACGATGGCCGAAGTTTCCAGCAATGCGGCGCGCTTGAAGCGGCTGCGCCGCGCCTGCGCGATATTGCAGGAAACCTCGCGATGCCAGGGTTCACTGCGCCGAAGTTGCTCTGGGTGCGCGAGTACGAGCCGGAGACGTTCTCGAAAATCGCGCGCGTTCTGTTGCCGAAAGATTATGTCCGTCTGCTGATGACCGGCGAAGCGGCGTCCGACATGTCGGACAGCGCGGGAACGCTCTGGCTGGATGTGGCGAAGCGCGCATGGTCGCCAGAAATCCTGGCGACGACGGGTCTTTCCGAGCGTCAAATGCCGCAACTCTTCGAAGGCAGTGCTGTCACGGGCGCGCTGCGCCCGGACATCGCGAAGAGTTGGGGCATGCCGTCTGTCCCGGTTGCGGGCGGCGGCGGAGACAATGCGGCGGGCGCAGTAGGCGTCGGCGTGATCAAGCCAGGCGATGCCTTCCTGTCGCTGGGCACGTCCGGTGTGCTGTTCCTGTCTGGCGACAAGTTCCTGCCGAACCCTGCGCAGGCGGTGCATGCTTTTTGCCACGCGCTTCCAGATCGCTGGCACCAGATGACGGTGATGCTGTCGGCCGCGAGCTGCGTGGACTGGGCGGCGCGCCTGACCGGCGTGCATGACGCCGGCGAACTTATCGCTAAGGCAGAGACGCGTGGGCGGATCGGTGGACCGGAAGTGTTCCTGCCTTACCTTTCCGGAGAGCGCACGCCGCACAACGACCCGCATGCGCGCGGCGTTCTGCTGGGGCTGGATCACGACAGCGACGCAGGTGCCATCGGGCAAGCCGTCCTGGAAGGTGTTGCCTTCGCCTTTGCGGACGGAATGGATGCGCTGGCGGCGGGTGGTGGCACGGTCGGCGACATCACCGTCATCGGCGGTGGTGCGCGGTCTGCCTACTGGGGTCGCATCCTTTCGGCTGCGCTGGGGCGACGCCTCGTGTATCGCCGCGATGGCGCAGTCGGTCCGGCCTTCGGCGCCGCCAAGCTTGCCCTGATTGCCGTCACGGGCGCCAGCGCAGAGGAGGCGTGCGCGCCGCCGCCTGTGTTGCATGAAATAGATCCGGCCCCGGAGGATGTGGAGCGCCTTGCGGCAAACCGCGCCCGCTTCCGCGAAGCCTATCCTCGTCTGAAATCCCTGTTTGCCCTGGAGTCTCGCTCATGACTGCGTCTTTCTTTTCTTCCGTTCCGGCGATCCGCTATGAGGGCCCGGATAGCCGCAACGCGCTGGCCTATCGCTGGTATGACAAGGACCGCGTGATCCGCGGCAAGCGGATGGAAGATCACCTGCGTCCGTCCGTCTGCTACTGGCATTCCTTCTGCTGGGATGGGTATGACATCTTCGGCGAAGGCACCTTCCGCCGCCCTTGGCATGAGTTGACGGGGCAGGAGATGGCGGATGCCAAGATGGAAGTGGCATTCGAGTTTTTCACCAAGCTTGGTGTGCCCTACTTCGCGTTCCACGATGTGGACGTGATGGCGCCTGCGGCGAATATCCGGGAGCATGTGAACAACTTCGCGGTCATGGTCGACAAGATCGAAGCGAAGATGGCGTCGACGAAGATGAAGCTGCTGTGGGGCACGGCGAATGTGTTCGGCAATCGCCGGTACATGGGCGGTGCATCGACCAATCCGAACCCGGAGGTTTTTGCCTGCGCCGCAACACAGGTGCGCCATGCAATGGATGCGACGCACCGTCTTGGCGGCGAGAACTACGTGTTTTGGGGTGGCCGCGAAGGCTACGATACGCTGCTCAACACGCGTATCGGCCAGGAGTTGGACCAGCTGGCGCGCCTGCTGACGCTCGCAATCGAGCACAAGCACAAGATCGGCTTCAAGGGCACGCTGCTGATCGAGCCAAAGCCGCATGAGCCGACCAAGCATCAGTATGACCGCGACACGGCGACCGTCTACGGCTTCCTCAAGAGGTACGGCCTCGAGAACGAAGTGAAGGTCAATATTGAGACCAATCACGCGACCCTCGCCGGCAATGCGATGGACCATGAGATCGCCACGGCCTTCGCGCTCGGCATCTTCGGCTCCATCGACGCCAATCGCGGTGACCCCCAGAATGGTTGGGATACGGATCAGTTCTGGATGGAGCATCTGGAGATCACGCGCTCCATGCTCGAACTCCTGCGCGGCGGCGGTTTCACCACGGGGGGCTTCAATTTTGACTCAAAGGTCCGCCGCCAGAGCATCGATCCGACAGATATGTTCTACGGCCACGTTGGCAGCCTCGATGCACTCGCGCGGGGGCTGATTGCAGCGTCAGACATTCTTGATTCGGGCGAAATCGATGGCTTCGTTGAGGAGCGGTACTCCGGCTGGAACGGCGAGTTGGGTCAATGGTTGCTCAAGGGTTCTAGCCTGGAAGCGATCTCCGAGCGCACCGTGAAAGAGGGGCTCGACCCGCAGCCGCGCTCCGGACGTCAGGAATGGCTGGAAAACGTGCTTAACCGCCACCTCTGAAGCGGGGTGCGGCCCCGGCGACCGTTGACAGTTCAGGCCGCTGGCGGGCTATAATCGCCTCAATCCGGGCTTTGCCGGTGATGTGAGGGGTAGTCCCGAATGAACGAAGTTCTGCGCCGTCCGGCCCGCCGGTCGCATGCGACCATCAAGGAGGTCGCAGAGCTTGCGGGCGTGTCGCAGATGACCGTGTCGCGGGTGCTCAACCGGCGCGAGACGGTGAAGGAAGCGACCCGGATCAAGGTTGAGGAAGCCATCCGCGAACTGAACTACCGGCCGAACCTGCTGGCGCGCGGATTGGCGGGCGGCAAATCGCTGTTCATCGGTCTGATCTTTCACAACCCGTCGAATACCTATCTCGGCGAACTTCTCGTCGGCGCGCTGCAAGCCTGCCGTGATGAGGGCCACCACCTTGTCATCGAGGATTTCACCTCCGAAGACATCAAGGAGCATGGCCCCAAATTCGTGGAACGCCTCGGGGGCGCTGGTCTCGACGGGGTGATCGTTGCGCCGCCGATCAGTGAAGATGATGACATTCTTGACGCGCTGACAGCGGCGCAGATCGTCACGGTGCTGATTGCTCCGAAGGATGTGTCGGCAACCGATATCAGTGTCTCGATTGATGATGCTCAGGCTGCGGAGGAAATGACGCAGCACGTGATCGAGCATGGCCACCGCAAGATTGGCTTCATTCGCGGGCCGGACAACCAATCCTCATCGCGCCGGCGTTTCCGCGGCTTCAAATCGGCGATGGCCCGTCACGGCCTGACGGTGGAAGACGGCTGGGTGGCGCAGGGCGATTATACCTATCGGTCGGGCATGCTAGCGGCGGAGGCAATCCTTGCCTTGCCGGATCGTCCCACCGCGATCTTCGCCAGCAACGATGACATGGCTGCCGGGGTTGTTTCTTCCGCTCAGAGGCTTGGCATCAAGGTTCCGGACGATCTCTCGGTTGTCGGCTTTGACGATACGATGTTCGCAACAGCAATCTGGCCGCAGCTGACCACGGTGCGCCAGCCGATTGCCGATATGGCGGCGGAATCGGTGCATCTCCTCTCTCGTTTCCTGCGGGCCCGCGACGCAGAAAGCGAGGGCGAAGAGGATGCGATGCAGCGCAATGTCGTCCTCGATGTTGGCATCATCTCGCGTGGTTCACTGCGCAAGATCTGACGCTTCAGAGATCTTCCGGTGCAGAGGGCAGGGAGTCCAGCCGCACGCCGGGCCCGAGGTTCATCACGTAGACTTGTCCGAACTGAACGGTCTGCTTGTGCTTGCCTGTGTTGAAGGCGAGCGAGACCTTGCCAGTGTCATAGCTCGCCGGCGCGATGCCTTTGACATAGTGCAACTGCCATTTTGGCTGAACCGTCACCTGCGCCTCTGCAATGCCCGTGTACGGAGCAGCGGATTGCTGCACGCGCACCTGCATCTCGGCGCCGCCGGTTTCATCGGCCGGTTTTGTCGCCCGGGCCCAGAAGGCAATCAGCACGGCATCGCCTGAAGACACGCCAGACGTAAGCGCAGCCGTCACCGACACGTCCCAGGGATTCCGGTTCGCCTGCTTCACGCGCACTTCGTAAGCTAGGCCGCCGGGAACCTCTGGTGCCTTGACCACCTTTGTCGATGCGGCCGCGCCATGCGTCGTCCAGCCGGGCGCCATGGGATTGTTCATCAGCGTTCCCGGCAATTCCGCTTCCAGGGCAGCGAGCGCTTCGGCCTCTTCTGCCGTCATGGCGCCCTGGGCGAGGGCCGCAGGGGCGAGACAAAGGAACACAATTGCAAAGATACCGGCGCCCAGATTGCGCATCGTTGATCCTCCCATAAGTGGCCATCCAGCGGCTCTGATAGCGATATCTTGCCAGAGAAGCTGGGCTTGTAAACGGTTGCGCGGATGAATTTGTTAGCGCAAACAAAAATGTGTGGCTTTTCCCGGCAAGCCGTTTCATACTCCGGCAAAAGAACACACAAGGCGGGAGGTTAGCTTTGACAATTTCAGTCGCTCAGACCGAGCGGACCACAGGCGATTTCGCCTTTGTTTT
>DNFL01000290.1:0-651 GCA_003486945.1 Hyphomonas sp.
TCTCTTCTGGGGGCTCCACATCATGGTTTGGACGAACCGTGAGACGCCTTCATCCTGGTGGATGAAACTGTTTGCGTTTGGAAGTCTGGTCCTGTCGCTGGCGGGCATCTGGCTGGTCGTTGACCGGCTGATCAAGGGCCGCCTCCTGCGTTGATCTGCCGTCGCGGCACTCCGTACACATCCGTATGCCCATCTTCCGGATCGCGTCGCATCTTCCTTCAGACAAAGGGAAATGGAGTGGGCCATGCAATTCGAGTTCAGTCCGAAGACGCAGGAGATGATCGCCCGGGTGACGCGCTTCATGGAGGCGCATGTCTATCCAGCGGTGGCGAACTACAGGGCGCACCATGAAAAGGATCGGTGGGGCGTCAATCCCGTTCTGGAAGGCCTGAAGGTGAGGGCGAAGGCGGAAGGGTTGTGGAACCTGTTTCTGCCGCCGAACGAAGACCATGATGAAGGCGAGTATCGCGGCGCTGGCCTCAACAATGCGGAATATGCTCCGTTGTCGGAGATTATGGGGCGCGTTGGGTTTGCCTCGGAAGTGTTCAACTGTTCCGCGCCGGATACGGGGAATATGGAAGTGCTGCACCGGTATGGCTCGCCGGCGCAGAAGGAGAAATGGCTGGGGCCGCTGATGCGGGGCGAGATCCG
>DNFL01000290.1:863-7054 GCA_003486945.1 Hyphomonas sp.
GCCGCTGATGCGGGGCGAGATCCGATCAGCTTTTCTGATGACCGAGCCGCTGGTGGCGTCATCGGATGCGACGAATATCGAGACCTCGATTGTGCGCGACGGCGATTTCTATGTGATCAATGGCCTCAAATGGTGGTCGTCCGGCGTTGGGGATCCGCGCTGCAAGGTGGCGATCGTGATGGGCAAGACCGATCCGGCGGCGGAAAAGCATGCGCAGCAGAGCCAGATCCTGGTGCCGATGGATACGCCGGGCGTGAAGATCCTGCGGATGCTGCCGGTGTTCGGTTATGATGACAGTCCGCACGGGCACGCCGAAGTGCTGCTCGAGAACGTCCGTGTGCCGAAGGAAAATCTGATCCTTGGCGAGGGGCGCGGTTTCGAGATTGCGCAAGGCAGGCTCGGGCCGGGGCGGATCCATCACTGCATGCGTACGATCGGTGCGGCGGAAGTTGCGCTGGAGGCTCTGGCGCGGCGCACGTTGACGCGCTCGGTGTTCGGCAAATCGCTTTATCAGCAATCCATCTGGGAACAGAGGATCGGCGAGGCGCGGCTGGATATCGAGATGACGCGGCTCCTGACGCTTAAAGCCGCCTACATGATGGACACGGTGGGCAACAAGGGCGCGGCGAACGAGATTGCGATGATCAAGGTGGCGGCGCCGAGAGCGGCGCTGAAGGTGATCGACGATGCGATCCAGGCGCATGGCGGTGCGGGCGTGACCGAGGATTTCGGGCTGGCGAATCTCTATGCGGGCATCCGGACGCTTCGGCTGGCGGATGGGCCGGACGAGGTTCACCTGCGCGCGATCGCCCGCAACGAACTGAAAAAGTACCGCGAGAAACCGGACTATCCAACGCATCGCCCGGAAGCGGGCATTGCCTGGCCGCCGGTGCTTGAAAAGGTTTGATCCGTACGCGGCCGTTCCGGCCCTCCATTCCTAGAACGGCACGTTCGGATCATCTTCGCCGGTCTCGCCCAGCGCGAGGCCGGCGAAATCAAATATGGCGGCATCATGCAAGTGGCTGGTGCGGACATTGGCGAGCGCGCGCGCCATGACCTGGCGCACCCCCGGCTTCTTGCGTTCCCATTCGTCGAGCAGGTGTTTCATTGCGACGCGCTGCAGGCCGTCCTGGCTGCCGCAGAGATTGCAGGGGATGATCGGGAACTGCAAGGCCTCGGCGAACTTCGCAAGGTCGGTTTCAGAAGAAGTGATCAGGGGGCGGAACACCATCACATCGCCCTCATCGTTCAGCAGCTTCGGCGGCATCGCGGCGAGGCGGCCGCCGTGGACGAGGTTCATCATGAACGTCTCGAGGGCGTCATCGCGGTGGTGGCCGAGGACGATGGCCTCGCAGCCTTCCTCGCGCGCGACGCGGTAGAGAATGCCGCGGCGCAGGCGCGAGCACATGGAGCAATAGGTGCGCCCGGCTTCGACCTTTTCGGTGACGATGGAATAGGTGTCTTCGGTGATGATCCTGTGCGCAGCGCCGATCTTCGCGAGCCAGTCGGGCAGGATGTGTTTCGGGAAACCTGGCTGGCCCTGATCGAGGTTGCAGGCAATGAGATCAACCGGCAGGGCGCCCTGCCATTGCAGATCCATCAGCACGGCGAGCAGGCCGTAGGAATCCTTGCCACCGGAGAGGCAGACGAGCCATTTCGGGCGCGGTTTCTCGCCGGTTTCGATGGCGCGTCGGTCGAGGAGGCCGTAGGTGTCGATCACCTCCTGTGCGCCGCGCACGAGGCGTTTGCGCAGCTTGCGGAAGCTGACCGAGTCCGGCGCATCGGCGAACAGGTTTGGCGAGGGAGAAAGCGTATCGGGCATGGTGCGGGGATGTGCCATGGGCCGCAGGACGCTGCAAGGGTTGCGGGCTGCGGGTGTGGACGGTCGCGGGGATGCCAAGGGGGCGAGTGAGGTGAGCCTGCTCTCCTTCGACTTAGCTCAAGGATGAGCTTCGGAAGCGTCAGGAGCGTGATGTTTCGCCCGCGTTTCTTGCCGCGGGGTTTGTCGGTCGCTGCAAGCGATTCCAGCTTTTTACAGCTTTGGTTTCAGGCAGGTTTCCGGCCGAAGGGGAGGCGGAACATATCTTTCCACCATTGGCGCCATCTCCAGGCCCTGCGGAGCTTGGCGTTCGACGGCATGTCGAGGGCGCCGCGGGGGACGAGCATATCGTTCATGCGGGGCTGATAGCGGCGGATCAGGTCTTCCTCGATACGGGCGCGGTCTGATCCGTTCCGTATGCGGAGAATATGGCGCTCGGTGGCGCCGCGTTTCCACCAGGCTTCCCACCAGCGTTCATGGCCATAGAGGCGCGAACGGAAATCGGTGGCCTTGCCGATATAGAGCGGCTCGAGGAAGAAGACAAAACGCCGGCGCACAAAGATGTAGACGCCGCCGCCTTCGGCCGGAATGCCGCCGCGTGTGAGCGTGATCTTGAAGCGATAGGTTTCGCCCGTTTCGCCATACCAGACGTGCCAGCCGAAGATGATCAGGCTGAAGGGAAAGATGCTGAAAAGTGACATGGTGGCCCTGTGTCCCGCAGTTGGCGGGACAGTCTGCGGCGCTGGTTAACAGCCTGTTAAAGCGGCGCGGACGGGCGCGAAACTGATGCGGTGGATGGGCGAGGGGCCGAGGCGGGCGAGGGCTTCGGCATGGGCAGCGGTGCCATAGCCCTTGTGCTGGCTGAAGCCATAGCCGGGATGGGCGGCGCAGAAGGCTTTCATCTGGCCGTCGCGGTGCGTCTTGGCGAGGATGGAGGCGGCGGAAATGGCGGGTTCGGTGAGGTCGCCCTTGATGATGGCGCGGGCCGGCGCGGGCAGGTTTTTCGGCAGGGCGTTTCCATCGACCAGGATTTCGCCGGGCGCGGCGGAAAGGGCGTGCGCGGCGCGGGTCATGGCGAGGAAGGTTGCCTCGCGGATGTTCAGCCGGTCGATCTCTTCCGGTGTGGCTTCGGCGATGGCCCAGGCGAGGGCGCGTTCGCGGATGAGCGGAGCGAGCCGGTCTCTTGCGGCTTCGGTGAGTTTCTTGGAATCGGTCAGGCCCAGAATAGGGCGGGCAGGATCGAGGATCACGGCGGCGGCAGTGACCGGCCCGGCCCAGGGACCGCGTCCGGCTTCATCGATGCCGCAGGTGAGGTTCGGCTTGCGCATACGGGCGAGGCTAATCGGGAGTCGGGGCGGGAGGCCAGAGGTGGGGCGCATTGACGGGTTCCGGCGGCAGGCGTATGCGTTCGCGCCATGATGATCAAGCGCGCCCTCAAGCAACAGCAGATCCGCCTCCGGGCGGCGCGGGCGCGTGGGCATGGCGGGCAGCGTAGCTGACCTTCGCTTTCCCTGAACGACCCGATGCCCGCCCGGATTTCCGCGGCGGGCTTTTTCTTTTTGCGATGAGGACTTTATGATGATGACGGATGACGAGATCGAAGCCGCGGCGCGCGGCATGACGGGCTGCACGCTGCCCAAGGCTGGGTGGACGCACGAAGCGCATTTTGCAGTGGCCCTTTGGCTGCTGAGGGAACGCGGCGAGGCGCCGGTGCGCGCAGAGATGCCGGGGCTGATCCGGCGGTATAATGAGTCCGTGGGCGGACGGAATACCGATACTGAAGGCTATCACGAGACGATCACGCAGGCCTCGCTGACGATGGCGGCGCGGGCGCTTGCAGAGGCGGGGCCGGGTGCGCCGCTGAGCGTAGCGCTGATGGCCCTGATGGCGGGTCCGTGCGGGAAGCCAGACTGGATCTCTGCGTACTGGACAAAGGAAGTTCTGTTCTCCGTGGACGCGCGGCTCGGTTGGATTGCTCCTGATGTGGCGCCGCTTCCCGTGGGGTGAGGGCTGGCCTTGCAGATGGGGCTCGTTCAGCATGGCGCAAACGGAGGAGCGGATATGGATCTGGGGCTGAAGGATAAGGTGATCTTCATTGCCGGCGCGAGCCGGGGCATTGGGCATGGGATTGCCGAAGTGCTGCTGGAGGAAGGCGCGAAAGTGGCGCTGACGGCGCGCGGGCCGGAGGCGCTGGAGGAGACGCGGGCGGATTTTGCCAAACGTTTCGGCAAAGGTAACGTGTGGAGCTTCTCCGGCGACCTGACGCAGACCGCGCCGATCGAGGCCGCGCTGGCGGCGTGCGAGGATCAGTTCGGGAAGATTTCAGGCGCGGTGGCGAATGTCGGCCTGTCGCCGTCGCCGCTCGGTTTTGATGTGACGGATGAAGACTGGCAGGCGGGGCTCGACCAGAATCTCAATTCCGCTTTCCGCCTCGCGCGCGGCGCCATTCCGCGTATTGCGAAGAATGGCGGCGGCAGTTTTCTGTTCATCAGCTCGATTGCAGGGCTTGCGGCGCTCGGCACGCCGCTGATCTATGGCGCGACCAAGGCGGCGGTGAACCACCTGTCGACATCCGGCGCGCGCTTCACCGGCGAGACAAATGTCCGTGTCAATACAATCGCGCCGGGCAATATCATCTTTCCCGGCAGCACCTGGGAGAAACAATCGACCGGCCCGCGCGCGGACGCGTGGTGGCGTTGGATCAGGCGCGAGGTGCCGATGAAACGCTTCGGCCAGCCGCGCGAGATCGGCGACGCGGCGGCTTACCTGCTGTCTGAACGGGCGAGCTTTGTGAATGGCGCGGTGCTGGCGGTGGATGGCGGGCAGACGCGGTAGGGGGGCTGTGGCCCATCCCAAGAGAGTGATCTCTCAGTATGTCATCCCGGCGAAAGCCGGGATGACTGGATTGGAAATGTCTGAATAGTCCGCCAGCGGATTATTGCAGGCCGGCGCCGACGACGGGTTTCAGTTTGATCTTTTCGGTCGGGGCGGCGAAGCAGTCGCCGCGTTTCATCGTGATCTTGGAGGGGAAGCCCTTCTTGTGGAACTTCAGCTCGACGATGCCCCAGCGGTCCCAGAGCATGCCGTCCGGGGCGGCGATAGCGGTGGGGCAGGTTTTGCCGACATAGACGGGTTCGACCCAGTAGCCGGTGAAGGTGCCCCGGTCGTCATAATTCCCGGCGAGACCGGGGACGAAGATGTAGGATTGTTCGACGCCCATGACGGGCGTGTAGCCGAGGACGGCGGTGGTGCCATCGTCGCGCAGGTAGACGACCTGGTTGCCGCTGGGCAGGGACCAGACTTCATCGGCGGCGGCAGCGAGCGGCGCGGCGGCCAAGAGGGCGGCGGCGATAAGGGGGCGAAACATGGGTTGGGGTCTCCTCCTGAGAGGTGATCAGCTAAGCCTGCCCGGAAAAAAATGATAGATGGATTCTTGGGGTTTTCAGACGACGCGGCCCTTGAGGCTGGTGAGCCAGGGCAGGAGGGCGGCGTTGACTTCGGAGGGGCGTTCCTGCTGGGTCCAGTGGCCGCAGCCGGCAAGGACAGTGGCGGATTCGAGACCCGGCACGGCAGGGCGCATTTTCGCGATGGGATCGGTGACCATGCCGAAGCCATTGAAGGCGGGGTCTTTGTCCCCGGCGATGAAGCAGGCGGGCTGGGTGATCTTCCGTTCACGGAAGGGCGCAAGGAATTCGAAATCGCGGGTGTGGTTGCGGTAGCGGCTGATCGGGCCGAAGAGGCCGGAGCGGCGGAATTCGGATTCGTAGTAATCGAGATCGGCCGGCGACATCCAGGCGGGCAGGGCGGCCGGCACGGTGAGGGTTTCCATCAGTCTGGCGGCAGAAGGCAGGCCGAGCTTCCAGTCGCCGTCTTTCGCGTCGCCGGAGATGGAATAGTAGAAACCGGCAAGGAAGTTGCGAAGGTCGGCTTCAAGGTCGGCTTCGGCGCGGCCGGGGGTGCGGAAATAGGACTGGTAGAAGAACCGGTCCCGGTCGTCGAAGACGCGCTTGATGACATCGTCGAAGGAAAATTCCGGGGCGCCGTAGAAGGGCACGGAAAGGGCAGCGACGGCGGCGATGCGGCCTGGATGCAGCAGCGCCGTATTCCAGACCTGCGGGGCGCCCCAGTCATGTCCGATGAGGATGAAGGGCGCGTCCGGCGAGAGCACGGCGCCGACGCCGAGAATGTCGGCGATGAGGGCTTCCATCCGGTAATCGGAAACTTCGGGAAAGCGTGTGGAGCCGCCATAGCCGCGCACGTCCATGGCGGCGGCGGTGAAGCCAGCCTCCGCGATGGGGCTGATCTGGTGTCGCCAGGAATACCAGCTTTCCGGGAAGCCGTGGACCATGAGGATGAGGGGGCCGGTGCCTTC
>DNFL01000063.1 GCA_003486945.1 Hyphomonas sp.
GTCGGCGCCTGCATGCTGCGCGTCCACATCGGCGGCGAGGCGTACGGTCCAGATGCCGGGATGGATCCCGGTAATGTCGGCGGCGTATTCGCCGGCGCCGATTGCGTGGAACTCCAGCGGGAGATCCAATGCGCGGTCGGCGGGGTGGCGAAGAACGGCGCTCGCGCTGGTGGCAGAGAGGGGGGCCGCTTCGTTCGTCAGCAGGCGGACAAGTATCCGCCCGCTTTCGGATGTGCCTTCGAGGCCGATTTCTGCGCTCCAGCCCTGCGAAGCCTGCAGGTTGCGCCGGGCGAGGGCGGCGTTGTAGTCGAGGCCGGCGGCATAGGACTTTTCGACGTCCTCTCCGGGGAAGGTCTTGATGGCCGTCCACAGGAAGATCCCGTTCACGATAAACATGAAGCCGAAGAAACCGAGGAACCAGAGAAGGGCATGCCAGGCCTTGAAGGGGCCTTTGCCGTTTGTGTGTTCTGCAAGTGTGGTGGCCATTATTTTCCTCCGAGGATGAAGGCGGCGTCGGCATCGAGGCGTTCGCCTGTATCGGTGTCTGTGATGACGACGCTCAGGAGCTTGCGGTGTTCGTCCTGTCCGGCGGGGATGGTGACGAGCATACGGAAGCGGTTGACGCCGTAGGGTTCGGTGGTGAGCGTGAGCACTTGGCCGGGCGCGGCAGGGCCGACGCCGACGATTTCGAACTCGGCGCCTTCGATGCCGGTGACCGCTACACTGACGGAGCGGGATTCGGCTTTCTTGTTGACGAGTTTCAACGTGTAGCCATTGCGCACGCGGCCATCCGAGAGCTGGATGTAGGGCGGCGAGCGGTCCTTCAGGACGTTGAATTCATAGCTCGACTTGGCGGTATAGCCCCACAGCATGAGAGAGCCGATGAGGGCGATCAGGATCGTGTAGAGGACCGTGCGTGTGCGAAGCAGGTGGTAGACGGGCTTGCCGCCGGCGGCGCGGGTGGCAACCGCGGTGTCCGAATCGTAGGCGATGAGGCCGGTGGGGCGGCCGATCTTGCGCATCATGTCATCGCAGGCATCGATGCACAGGGCGCAGTGAATGCATTCGAGCTGGGCGCCATCGCGGATGTCGATGCCCATCGGGCAGACCTGGACGCACTGGTTGCAGTCGATACAGTCGCCGCGGCCTTCCCAGCTCTCGCCCTTGCGGTGAGGCGCGCGCGGCTCGCCGCGGTCGTAGCGGTAGGTGACGTTGAGAGCGTGCTCGTCGGTCAGTGCGCCCTGGATGCGGGGCCAGGGGCAGAGATAGGTGCAGACCTGCTCGCGCATCGTGCCGGCGAGCATGTAGGTGGTGAAGGTAAGGATGCCGGCGAAAAAATAGGCCGTGAGCGGAGCTTCGCCGGTGAAGAAGGTGCGCGCGATGGTGGGGGCATCGTGCCAGTAGAGGATGAAGGCGCCGCCGGTGGCGAAGGCGATGAGCAGCCAGACGGCGTGCTTGCCGAGCTTGCGCCAGGCCTTGTTGAAGCTCATCGGCGCCTTGTCGAGGCGCATGCGGGCGGCGCGGTCGCCTTCGAAGGCGCGCTCGACCCAGATGTAAAGGTCGGTCCAGACCGTTTGCGGGCAGGTATAGCCGCACCAGACTCGGCCAAGCAGCGAGGTGACGAGGAAAAGGCCGAGGGCAGAGAGGATGAGCAGGCCGCCGAGAAAGTAGATTTCCTGCGGCCAGATTTCGAGGAAGAAGAAGTAGAATTTCTCTCCGTCGAAGTCTGCGAGGACGGCCTGGTCCGGCACACCTTCGCCGCGCGGCCAGCGCAGCCACGGGATCAGGTAGTAGACGCCAAGCGTGGCGGCCATCACCACCCATTTGACCACCCGGAACTTGCCATGGGCCAGCTTCGGGTAGATCTGGTGGCGTTTCTCATACAGCGAAGGGGGGCGCTCCTTCGGCGAAGCGCCCCGATCGTTGGATGAAATGAGGGTGACCTTGGTCACTTCTCGCCTCCGCCCAGAGAATGGACGTAGACAGCCAGCGCCTTGATCGTCGTGTCGTCAAGACGGTCTTGCCAGGCGGGCATGTGCGCGTTGCGGGCGTTGTAGATCGTTTGCTGGATATCGCGCGGTTCGCCTCCGAACAGCCATTCCTGATCGGTGAGGTTCGGTGCACCGAATACGCGGCTACCTTTTCCGTCCGTGCCATGACAGCTGGAACATTGCTGGGCGAAGATGGGCGCGGCGCGGGTGACGGCGGCGGCATTGGTGCTGCGCCCGGAGAAGCGCAGGACGTATTGCACGAGGTCGTCGATCTCGGCACGGGTGAGCAGACCGTCGCGGCCGAAGGCTGGCATGGCGCTGAGGCGCGTGTCCGGGTCTTCGGTGTGGCGGACGCCATGGCGGATGGTGGCTTGGATGCCGTCGAGCGTGCCGTCCCAGAGCCAGATATCGTCAGCGAGCATCGGGTAGCCCTTTGCGCCGCGTCCGCCTGCACCGTGACAAGTAGCGCAGTTGTCGCCGAACGCGCTCTCGCCGAGGGCGAGAGCGAATTGCTGGATCGAGAGATTGTTCTCGATTTCTTCGAGGGAGGCGTTCACCAGCTGGCTGGCGGCTGCAGCACGTTCAGCATGCAGTTTTGCCATGTCTTCGGCGACGAGAGCGCGGTCGGAGTGGCCGCGCAGGCCAAGCGTGTTGGTCATGCCTGTGCCGGGCAGGGCCGGAATGGCGGGCATGAAGATCATGTAGATGATCGCCCAGACAATCGTGCCGTAGAAGACGAACAGCCACCAGCGCGGCAGGGGATTGTTCAGCTCCTTGATGCCGTCCCAGGTGTGGCCTGTGGTTTCGACGCCGGAGGCTTCGTCGATTTCCTTGTGAGTGTCAGACATCGGAAGGTTCCCTTTCTTCGAGGGGAAGGTGGGCAGCAGCGCGGAACTTGTCCTTGTTGGACGGCCAGACCGCATAGGCGACAGCGACGAGGAACATCAGGACGAAGAATCCGAGGCCCCAGGTCTGCGCGAAGGATGAGAGTGTTTCGTACATGGTTTCCTCCTCAGCGGCGGTTGCTGAGATCGTTGGCTTCGTAGGTCGAGAAATCGACCAGTGTGCCGGTCATCTGGAGATAGGCGATGAGAGCATCCATCTCGGTGACCGGGCCATCGGCGCGGTCGAAGTTGGAGACTTTCACCGTGCCCTTGCGGCCAGCGGCTTCCTCATAGCGGGCGATGAGTGCATCTTCCGCGTCGAAATCTGCACCGGGATTGGCCTGGGCAACGATATCGGCCTTGGCGGAGGCAATCATGTCGTCCGTGTAGGGAACACCCGCGAGTTTCAGCGTTTTCAGATGGTCTTCGATATCGTCATACTTCAGCTTCTTCTTCGCGAGGAAGGCGTAGGGTGGCATGATCGAGTCCGGAACGACCGATTTCGGTTCGATCAGGTGGTCGAGGTGCCACTCGTCCGAATACTTGCCGCCGACGCGGGCAAGGTCCGGACCTGTGCGCTTGGAGCCCCACTGGAAGGGATGGTCGTACATGCTCTCGGCCGCCAGCGAGTAGTGGCCATAGCGTTCGACCTCATCGCGCAGCGGGCGCACCATCTGCGAGTGGCAGGTGTAGCAGCCTTCGCGGATGTAGACGTTGCGGCCTTTCAGTTCGAGAGGTGTGTAGGGGCGCATGCCCTGCACTTTCTCGATCGTGTTCTCGAGATAGAACAGGGGGGCAATCTCCACGATGCCGCCGATGGCAACTACAATCAGGATGCCGACGGTGAGGAGCAGCGAGTGACGCTCAAGCGTCTGGTGTTTGTCCATGATAGCCATGTTCAGGCTCCTTACTCAGCGGGCTGAAGGGCGGGGGTTTGGGAAGGCTGGGCTTCGCGCGAGGCGCCGTGGCCCATGGCCGTGCGGATGAGGTTGTAGGCCATCAGCAGGGCACCGGTCAGGTAGAGCACGCCGCCCAGAGCCCGAACGATGTACATGATGTGCTTGGCCTTCACCGTTTCGATGAACGAGTATTCGAGAAAACCGAACTCGTTATAGGCGCGCCACATGAAGCCTTCGGTGATGCCGGCCACATACATCGCGACGATGTAGAAGAGGATGCCGAGTGTCGCGAGCCAGAAGTGCCACTCGACGAGGGCCGTCGAGAACAATGCCTTGCGTTTCCACAGCCAGGGCGTGACGCAGTAGAGCGCGCCGAAGCTGATAAAGCCGACCCAGCCCATCGAGCCGGAGTGGACGTGGGCAATGCCCCACTCTGTGTAGTGCGACAGCGAGTTGACGGCGCGCACGCTCATCAGCGGGCCTTCGAAGGTCGA
>DNFL01000382.1:0-241 GCA_003486945.1 Hyphomonas sp.
CAGGCCTTCGAGGAAAGTCACGATCACCGCCGGGCGCCCCTCCAGCGTGCGCAGCGCTGCGCCGTCGCGCCCCATAACCGGCTGCGGGCAGGGATAACCCTTGGCCGCAAGGTGCTGTTTCAGGCCGATGAAGAAAGGCAGCTCCGCCGCGTTCACCCGCTTCTCGAACAGGGTGAGGATGAACCGGCCTTTTTCGGTTTCTAGGTAATAGTTCGAATTCTCGACGCCCTCGGCGATGCCC
>DNFL01000382.1:472-4068 GCA_003486945.1 Hyphomonas sp.
TTCTCGACGCCCTCGGCGATGCCCTTGAAGGAAAGGGCATCGCCAAGATCATACTCCGCCAGAAAGGCCGAGAGGGCTTCGTCAGAGACCTGCGTATAGACCGCCATAGGCGGGCGGCTTACGCAGTTTTGGACAGCATGTCACGCTGCAGCGTCTTGCCGGCGATCAGGTAGTGGATCGCTGCCCAGGCATAGAGCGAGGCGAAGACGATGATCGACCATTGCAGCCCGCGCGAGTCGGCGCTGCGGCAGGCGGTCACCTGCTCCGGCGAAAGCACGCTGAGGTCGCGGCAGATCTGCAGCGTCAGGCCAAGGTCGTTGCCGCTCAGGAACGTTGTCTTCAGGAAGGTCGACAGGAAGCCGATCGCCGTCGGGCCGAGGCCGATGCCGATCAGGTTCACCGCGAACAGGGTTATGGCCACCGCCGTTGCGCGCGTGCGGCTGTCCACGACGCCGGCGGAGACCGCATACATCGGGCCGAGATAGAAATAGTGCAGCGTTGCCGCCAGCATCAGTGGCGGGATCATCAGCGGTACGGTCGGGGCAAGATAACCGAGCCAGTAGAGCGGCACCGACAGGCCCATGCCGATGGCTGGCAACCAGGACAGCGACTTCGGAAAGCGCACGGCCCACTTGTCCGAGAGGTAACCCGACAGGAACACGCCGAGCGCCGCCATCAGGCCGAGCACCAGCGAGAAGATCAGCGCGGCCTGCGTCAGCGTCAGGCCGTGGGTGCGCAGCAGGAAGGAGGTGGAGAACGCCCCGACCGCATAGCCCGCGAAGGAGGCAATCGCCGCCCCGGCCACGACGTGCACATAGGTCGGCTTGTTCATCAGTTCCTTCAGCACGGTGCCGAAGCCATCCGGCACGGCCTTCTTCGGCGCGCCCGGCGGATCGGAATAGCCGCGCGGCGGTTCCTTGACCGTGAAGTGCAGGATGATGGCGAACAGCACACCCGGCAGGCCGACCGCGATGAAGGCGATACGCCAGCCTTCAAGGCTCTTCCAGTCGAGCAGGCCGAGCGCCCAGGTCCAGCCCCAGGATTCGAGCAGGTGGTGAACGTTCTCGCCGGTGACGTAATCATTGATCGGACCCGCGGCGAGACCCGCAAACATGCCGCCCAGCGGAACGCCGAGCGCGTAGATCGAGGCGGCCGTGGCGCGGCTGGTGGGTTTGAAATAGTCCGCGATCACGGACTGCGCCGGCGGTGTGCAGCCTGCCTCACCGACGCCGACGAGCATGCGGAAAATGAACAGGGTGAGGAAGCTGACGGCGAAGCCGCACAGCACGGTCATCAGGCTCCACAAGGCAAGCGAGATGACGATGATCAGCATACGGCTGCGGCGTTCGGCAATGCGCGCAATCGGAATGCCGAGCGTGGTGTAGAAGATCGCAAACGCAAGGCCGCCCAGCACACCCATGTGCCAGTCTTCCAGCTTCAGCGAAATTTTCATCGGCTCGACCAGGATGTTGAAGATCGAGCGGTCGATGAAGTTGAAGATATAGACGATCAGCAGCGAGCTGAGCACATAGGCGCGGTATTGCTTTGTGCCGTAACCTGTGAGGTAGCCGGGGCGCTCATCGGTCTGTGTCTGGCTAGGGGTGGCGGCGTCGGTCATGCGGGTCTCCACGACAGTCAGGCAAGGGTGAATTGAAACGGAAAATGATCAGGCGGCGGACGGACTCCAGCGGTCTTTCTGGAAGGTGCGCGAGGCGAGGAAATAGAAGGCGGCCGCAATGGCAAGGAAAACCACGGTTGCCACCATCGACTGGCGCAGGCCTTCTGAATAGGCCGAACAAAGTGCCGGGCCAGCTTCGCCAAGCTCGGCAATGCGCGCGCCGCAGAGGCCGGGATTGAAGCTGGCGAAGGCTTCTTCAAGGCCGTTTTTCTTGATGATGCCGCCCATGAAGGCGCTGCTCATCATGCCGGTGAAGAGCGGTCCGATGCCGTTGCCGATGAGGCTGATGATCAGCAGCATGACTGACACGGTGGTCGCACGCGAGCGCGGACTGACGATGGAAGTGGACACCGTGTACTGCGCGCCGAGATAGGCATAGTGCGCGATGGCGGCGATAACCCAAAGCCAGAAGGCCATGCTCAGCGTGGGGCTGAGGAAGGCGCCGATATAGGCAGGGATGGCGATCAGCAGGCCGACACCCGGCAGCCATGCGGCCACCGATGGAAAGCGGGGCGCGAGTTTTTCCGAAAGGAAACCGCCGAGGAAAGTGCCGAAGGCCGCAACGGCAGCGAGCGGCGCGCCATAGTTGATGGCAGCTTCGGCGACACTGACCCCATGCACGCGCATCAGGAACGGTGCCTGGAAACTGATCAGGCCGTAGCCGACAAAGGCCACAAACGCTGCGCCGAGCGAAATGGTCCAGAAGGTCGGCTTCTGCCCGAATTCCCTGAACGCCTCGAAGAAGCCGGCCTTCTCGATCTTCACCGTTTCCTTCGGATCGGAATAGCCGCGCGGCGGCTCGCGCGTTGTCAGCCAGAGGATCAGCGCGACCAGCAGGCCCGGTGCGCCGACGATGACGAACACAAGACGCCAGCCCTCAACTTCCGCCCAGTTGATGCCGGAGAACAGTCCGCCAAGGCCGATGGCGCTGATCCAGTTGCCGAAGGTTTCGCCCTGCAGGCTGGCGAGCTGTCCGCCGAACAATTGCGCGAGAACGCCGCCGATGGTGACACCCATCGAATAAATGCCGATGGCATTCGCCCGGCTCTTGGGCGGATAGTAGTCCGTAATGATGGAGTTGGCCGGCGGCGTGCAGCCTGCCTCGCCGATGGCGACCCCGATGCGGAACACGAGCAGCCAGATGAAGCTGGCCGCAAGACCGCAGAACACCGTCATCAGCGACCAGATGACCACGCAGAGCGCGATGATGAAGACGCGGTTGCCCCGGTCTGCCCACATCGCGATGGGTATGCCCATCACTGCATAGAACAGCGCGAAGGGCGGGCCGGTCAGCAGGCCCCATTGCGTGTCGCTGAGCGAGAAAGTGTTGATGATCGGCTGGGCGACGACCGTGATGATCGTGCGGTCGATGAAGTTCAGCGTATAGATGAGGGTGAGGGCGACAAGGACATAGGCGCGATAGCCTTTGGTGCCGAAGCCGGTGATGTGGCCGTTACCGGCATCGGCCGCTGTTGCGGTAGTCATGTTGTCTCTTGCCTCCCGGGGACGCGCGCTTCTGCTGGCGCACTGATTGTGTGGCGCGACGGTAGCGAGACGGCTGGCGCCCGCAAGGGTTATCGTGAGGTCATCTGCAGTGATTGAACTTTGTTGACCGCAGACATTGAAACCGGCCACCGGCGGAGCTATTTCGGGGACCTGATCGCCCCACAGGGAGGCCTCCGGCCATGAATGACTTCTGCAAAAAGACCGCTCTCGGATCACTTTGCCGGAAGAAACACGTTCATGCCTGCTGCCATTACACTGTCGGATCTCAGCTTCGCCCTGCCTGACGGGCGAGTTCTTTTTTCCGAACTGAACATCAGTTTCATTCCGGAACGCACTGGCCTGATCGGCCGGAAAGGCACCGGCAAATCCAACCTCCCCGAACGTCTATGTCGAGACCTATGTTGTTATGCTC
>DNFL01000161.1 GCA_003486945.1 Hyphomonas sp.
GAAGGAATACTCGACGTGATCGCGACGCTTGGCGAGTTGCTCGAGACCGGATTCCGGACCGCGCAGGCGGTGTGCCGCTGCGGCCATATCGAGACGATCGATCTCGCACCACTGGCGGCGGCGAACGGGGCAGGGGCGTTCTGGGTCGATTGCCGGGCCAACCTGATCTGCCGCGGCTGCGGGGCGCGCGGCCAGATCGCCGCCACGCTCGATGTACCCGTCGCCGCGGCCGGCATCGGGAGCAGGTCATGATCCGGCTCGAAGCGCACGATCCCGACCGGAATATCCATCGGCGCTATGAGATCGCGCGGTCGCCGGATTTGTTTGGGTGGACCCTGATCGAGCTCCGATGGGGCCGGGTCGGGTCCGAGCTGCGTGCAAAGGTGCTGGCGGCCCCGAGCGTCGAAGAGGCCGATCGGATCGTCCAGGCGACTTTGCGCAAGCGGGCAGGGGCCAAGCGCCGCATCGGCGTGGCATACAAAGAATGCGCTGTTCGCTGACGGCCTGGCTCGACGTGACGGAAGCGGCCGTCCCGGCCGCGATCCGCGAGCTCGAGGTGTTCGCGGCAATGAACCGGGGCCCCGGAATCGTGGACTGGCCGGACGTGGACCCGCGCGGCCGGGTCGAGATCACCGCGGCGTTGCTGCTCGGCCGCAATGGCGGCTGCGCGAGTTACGAGCGCGCGCGTAAAGAAGCCGCCCGGTTCCACGACCGGTTGGCTGAAATGGTGGAAGAACGCCGGCGCGCCGCCGAACTCGGCGATCGGCGCGCGCTTGATCTTGCTGCACTGGTGCCGGTCCCCCGCGCGGTGCTGCTGCTCGGCTATGGCGGCGGCGGGAGGGAATGGCTGCTCGCGAACTGGGGCGTGGAGGTGCCGGTGTCGTTTGCGCAGGGTATGGAGGTGAAGTGCAGCCCCGCACCGCGCAAGGGCGGGCGGCCGCGCAAGGGATCGCTGCCGTTGGTTCGGGTCGCGAAGGAATGGACGTTCAGTGTCGAGCCGGGATTCCCCGAGGCATGGCTGATGCAGGTGCGGCGGCTTTATCCACGGCTCGGGTTTACGGCTGAGGCCGACGGGGAGGCGGTCGTCCATGTACCGGAGGCGGCGGGGCGGGTGGCAGCGTGAACGAGATAGGTGGCACGGGCTGTTCAGGTTCTACCGTCACTGGGCGTCGATGATCTCTGTTGGGGCACCTGAAATTCGGGCCAGAGCGCTCTTCGGGAAGAGAATGTCCAGCATGGCGGCGTATCGTCGGTCGAGAGCCGGATGGCCCTCGGAAAGGTTGCGAGCGATCTTCTTTCGGGTGCTGGAAGGACTAAGAAGTTGCTCGTTCTGGTGTGCCGCGGCGACGTGTTGAAGCGCTGTCGTCCAGCCGCGGCATGATTTCGCTTCCAAGAGGTCATTGAAGACGGCGGTCATCGCGTCTGGCGGAAAATGGGAGGCATCCATTTTCCTGCCGGCGGCCGAGGTTGCCAGAACGCCGATCGCCTTGAAGGCCCTGTCGTCTTGCGCCTGATGCCAACGGGGCGCGCCAACCGCCACGGCAATCTCGTCCCAAGCGCGTCCGGCTTCGGACTGCTGCTGTTCATCGCGCACCATTGTGAGAAGGCGCTTGCGCGCGTCGGCGAACTTGGTTTCGATCAAGTCGCGGACGGAGGCCTCGAACTTCGATCCGGTGAATGCAGGCCGTCCCGTTGGCGTCATCCACTCGATTTTTGAGCGCGGCACCAACCGCCGTTCCCAAACGGTGCGGAGCCCCGACTCGTCAAATCGGGGTGCGACGCTCAAAACCCAAATATGAAGCTCGCCTGCGGCGCGCGTCGCGGCTTCGGCGCGACCATCAATCCCGAAAATCTGGGCGTTGTTGTTCCAATAGATGTCTTGGAACGCCTGTTTGGCGAGGTTGACCGCATCGTTGGTACTGGTTACCCAGACGTAGCGGATGCCATGCTGTGCATAGAACTCTTCTCGCGCGACGATCACAGGCAACTGGGTTGTGGCAAGCTGAAGGTCGAAAGCAATCACCCCGCCGAGGAATTTCGCCGAGACGTCCGGCTTGCGCCACTTGGGCGGTCTGCTGATGACGTGTTCGACACAAATGCTGCTAAAGGCGGGATCGGCCTCCAACATTGCGGCGAGCAGCGCCTTGAGTTGTTGGTGCTGGAGGCCTTCGCCTGCGCCGCCGAATTTCTGACGGTCGATGTCGCGCGGGCTCTGGCTGGCCGTGCTCCACTCGCACGCTTTTGCCGTTCCGGCGTGATGGGCGAAGAACGCATCTCGCCCGTCGCGATGTTCGCCGATCCCGGCACCGGACAAAGAGACATAAACCGGCTTGCCGCATCTGGCGCAGAGCAGGCGGGAGTTTCCGGCCTGAAACCGGCCACGCACCATGCGCCTGAGATGCGCCAGCATCGGAGCGGAAAGCGGATCGAGGAAAGAGGCGGTTGATCGGAATCGATCGTCGGGCTCGATGGCATCGAGGTCTTCGATGACCTCGATGCTCCTCGCCATCTGCCGCGTCAACCCTGGCTCCATTCGCAAATATCCTCGCCTTTCGGATCGTCACGAATGCCATCAGCGGCCGAGGAGCGTTGCCCCGGCCAGTCCACCGCGTGCCGCCGCCGCTCTGACGGTGAAGGAGGAACTCATCAATTCGTTGTTGCCGCTCGTGCTGACCGCCGTCGTATCGAAAGGGAAGCTATGCGCGTACTCGACATTGCAGGGCGGCTTGTGGTGGAAAATCATCGCCGCTTCGGCTCGCTGGCGCGCACCCGCCGGGCTGATGGGCGCCGCATTGAAACACAAAGTCTCCCCCACTTTCAGTTCTCGCGTCCAATCCGACCACCGCTCATGTCCCGCGATACGGGCCTTCACGTTCTCGGCCTCGCCAATGTACAGCAGGCGCCCGATCGCGACGGTGTTCGCGCGCGCGTCGTACCGGCACGCGTAAACGCTATAGATACCGGAGCCGGTCGGTACGCCGCCGACGTTCGGCTCCAACCAGTAACCGTTGAAATCGAGAACATAACTGTTCGCTGCCATGGAAATCTCCTTGTGCCAGTCTGGGGTGTCACTTAACATGTGACGAAGTCGTCAACATTCGGTGCGAAGAAAAGGCCCTGCAAGGGCCTGCCGAAGTCGTCATATTGGAGATTACGAGTTCGTCATGTCAGAGTCAAGCAGGCCGTCTGAAGTATTTCCCGAACGCCTTCGTTTGGCTCGCGAGCACCGCGACTTGAGCCAGGGCAAGCTGGCGGAACGGGCAGGATTGCAGCCGTCTGCCGTCTCCCATTTTGAAACCGGAGGTCGCAAACCGTCGTTCGATAACCTCAAACGCCTTGCAGACGCGTTGAATGTAACCACTGACTTTCTTCTCGGCCGGACGGCAGACATGGGCGGTGTCGCCAAGACGGCGGATCGACTGCATCGACACTATGCCGGGCTCTCGAGCGAGTATCAGGACATGGCGGACACTTTCGTGAAGATGCTGGCGGACAAAGCCAAAGGTGGAAAACCAAAGGGTAATTGACGGTGCGATCCGACCCTTATCTCCAGGTCAGGTGGGACGCAGAACGCCTGCTGAAGGAACTCGGCATCGCGTGCCTGCCTATTGATCCAATGAATGTTGCCGAACGGCTCGGCATCAGCCTGATGCCCATGCCTGCCGGCGCCGGCGGCGCTTCAGGTATGCTGCTGCATGTCGGGGGCAATTTCGGCATTGGATATCCAACCCATGTTGCGAGCGAAGGCTTCAAGCGCTTCTCGATCGCGCATGAAATCGGACACTACCGGCTGCCCGGCCATGTCGACGCGATCGTCGATCCCAGTGGACGGCACTTGTCCAAAGCAGGGTTCATTGCCGACGACAAATACGAACGTGAAGCCGATCATTTCGCCTCGGCATTGCTCATGCCGACTGGGCCGTTCGGTAACGAGCTGAGAAAATCAGCGGACGGCCTCGCTGGAGTCGAGAGGCTCGCGACGCTTTGCGTTACCTCGCTTGAAGCGACGGCCATACGCTACGTGCAATGCACGCGTGATCCCGTTGCGGTGATTCGCAGCTCAGGGGCCGCGATCGACTATGCGTTCATGTCGTCGGCACTCGCGGACATTCCCGATCTGGAATGGATACGGAGCGGGGCGCCATTGGCGGTCGATACCGTGACCTACCGGTTCAACTCTGATGCCGACGGAATCAGGCACGGAAAACGAGGCGACGGTTCTTCTGAGCTGCAGGACTGGTTCGGCGGGCCGCATCGCCAGAAAGCTACGGAGGAAGTCATCGGTCTCGGGGGCTATGGCAAAACGCTCACGATCCTTACCGGCATTGAGCCGCCGGATGAAGTCGTCGATCAAGAGGATGAACGCGATATCGAGGAGGCGTGGACACCACGCTTCAGGAAATAGATGCGGCACGTAGGACGGCTGACTATCTGGTCAAGAACGTGCAGATTTCCTTGGTCCATTTGGGCAATGCCGACATGATGGACGCAGGGTGGGGAGCACGGCTGCGCCAATGGGCACGTCTGATCAAGCGCGACGTAGCGACGCTGTGGATTGCTGCCCGCGACAGTCGAACGCCGCTGGCCGCAAAGCTTGTGGCCGCGGCAATAGCGGCCTATGCACTCTCTCCGATCGACTTGATTCCCGACTTCATTCCAGTGCTGGGCTACCTCGACGATCTCATTGTCGTGCCACTCGGCATCATGCTGGCGGTTCGAATCATTCCTTCAGACCTGCTCGCCGAGTTCCGGACTCGAGCCCTCGAAATGGCGAGCCGGCCCGCAAGCCGTATCGGTCTTGCTATTGTCTTCGCATTCTGGATCGCCGGTGCAGGCGTACTGTTCTGGTGGGCATGGCTTCGCGCAGCATAGTAGGCCGAAGCCTTCGACCAGTGCGGGGAACAAAGTCAACGCATACCCTCAGTTTCGACCTGCGCAGTCATAGTCTATCCACGAAGGACGGCGTCAAGAAGGACGCGCTGCTCGGCGTGCTTGGCGGGGTTCTCGCGCTTGAGCCTTTTCAGATTGAGAAGTTTCCAGCGCACGGCCGGCAGGTCGGCGGCCTGAGGCATGCCGATCAACCCGAATTCAGGAGTGGCATCGTGAAGGCCGAGCAGGAAGCGGCCGATCGGATCGCCGAAGCGTGCGCCGATGTCGGCGATGAGCAGTTTCCGGGCCTCGACAAGATCCTCGATTGTCACGCGCCGACGCGTCATTCCCTCGAACTCTTTGGCAAAGGACACGTCGAGCGGCTTCAGTGTCGGCCTCAGAAGCTCGTGAAGCGGACGCGGTGAGCTGGCGGCATAGATGAGGAAGGTGCGGAAGAGCGCCTCGGTCAGGCCCTCATTCTCGTAGAGAAGTTTGATGTCGTAGAGATCTCGGGGGTGCTGCCGGTCGAGCGCGGCATGGATTTTTCCGCCGAAGAGATCTTCGAAGGCGACGACCGTCGCTTCGGCGAAGCCGAAAGTGTTTTCGACTGCAGGCATGACGCGCCGCCGTGTCGGTTCGTTCACGACGCCGCGTGTGACGGGTGAGGTCTCGATCTTCACTTCGGCGCCGGGCTGACGTACGAGAATGCGGGTTTCGCCGTCGCCGCCGCCGGCTATGCGTAGCGCGCGCGTGTCCGGGAGTGCTTCTTCGATCCGGCCTGCCATGCGGCCGAGGGCTGCATCGATGTCGGCGAGGCTCTCGACGCGGTCTTTGACCGGCAGATAGGTCAGATCGATATCGACGGAGAGGCGCGGCAGGTCGCGGTAGAAGAGGTTGATGGCCGTGCCGCCCTTGAGCGCGAAACAGTCTTCCGCATCGACGAAGGGTAAGACTTGAACAAGCAGGCGTACCTGTCGGGAATACATCTCAGCCGCCATGGCGCGTCTCGCTTGCCGGGGCGAGCAGGCCTGCCGGGACGGTGATGCGCCAGGTCGGGTGGAGCTTGCCGCCCTTGACGAGGCTGCGGTCTCCTTTGCCGAGATCGACGCGGGCGGTGTCAAGGTGCTTCAGCCAGGAGTGGCCATGGCGTTCGGCGAAGACGAAGAACAGTCGCTTGGCCTTGACCGAGGTGCAGGCTTCAATCGCGGACTCGAGGCGATGGGGCCGTAACGCGACGAGGCTTTCGAAGACGCGATCGAGCGTCGTGAAGCTCTCGCCTTCGGGCAGCTCGTCGAGCGATTCGAGGATTGCGCGTTCGGGCTCGGCGACGCGCAAGGGGCTCTTCCACCAAGGCGACGCAAGCTCATCTGTTGCTGCAGTCGCAGTGTCCGGCCCAAGACTGACCGGGCTGTCGCCGAATGCATGCGTTGTGTGGAACCGGAGCGGCTCGTCCGTGGGAAGTTTCCGGAGCCAGCCCGGGATGGACGCACCGTAGAGATGGACCGGGCGTGGCCCGAAGGTGAGATCGTGGGAGTGGCCCGCTTCGCGCAATGCCGTCATGCCGCCGATATGAAGGGGATAGCCCATGAGGGCTTGTGCCGCGAGGATGACGGCGCGCCAATCGGCCGGCAGGGCCTGGGCGGCGGCCGGGGTTTCCGGTCGCTGGTAGAGTCCGTGCGCGACGCGGTTCAGCCAGCCCGCCTTGGTGTATTGGGCGAGCGAGGAGCGCAGCACGCCATGCGCCGTTAGCCAACGGCTGTCGACGTAGGCACCCGGCGGCAGGAGCGCCAGAAGTTGCTTCAAGGATACACGCTTTTGCTCATTCATTATTAGCATAATAGTTAGGGCGTAAAGTTAACTCAAGTACGAATTTACAAGAACTCCTAATTGCTCACTTTGAGTGAGCAAAAAGGCAACTCAACAAGGTCTGGAATTGGGTTTGACCACCTTCATCCTGCGGGGCCCAGCGCCAAGTCGCAGCGACGCCTAGGATGTCACACGACCGTTAGTCTGGTGGACAGCGCACTTGCCGTGATCCCCGAGAACCTCGATCACCCGACAGTCAGAGATGCGACCGTGAGAGCATTGCTCGATCATGCGCTCGAGTTCGAGCCGCAGCGCCTGAAGATGTTCAATGCGTCGTTTGACTTCGGATAGCTGTTCGCGCGCGATCGCATCGGCTGCATCGCAGGGCTGATCGGGCCGATCGGAGAGGCTGATAAGGTCGCGGATCGCGTCGAGCGGGAACCCGAGATCGCGTGCGTGGCGGATGAAGGTCAGCCGGTCGATGTCTACTTGGCTGTAAAGCCGCTGGTTACCGCCGGAGCGTTCCGGCCGGCGCAGCAAACCGACCTGTTCATAGT
This sequence comes from Hyphomonas sp., assembly GCA_003486945.1. Lineage (GTDB taxonomy): Bacteria > Pseudomonadota > Alphaproteobacteria > Caulobacterales > Hyphomonadaceae > Hyphomonas. The sequence continues at coordinate 7,233 of DNFL01000161.1, forward strand.
AGCGGACCGTCTGCACCTTGCAGCCGGCGGCATCGGCGAGACGTCCGATCGTAAACTGCATTCCGTCGCTCCCGTCTGCGGCCAACGACTTCCGCCAGCCGTTAAACCCCAAAGAATCCTCTTGAAGCTACAGTAGCTGTAGCCAATAGGGTTGTCCCGATCCAAAGTGAAGGAAACCCAAGTGACTCCCGCAAAATCCTCGCAAACCATTGATTCCATTGACTGGCGTGTCACAGGGATGGACTGCGCGAGCTGCGCTGCCAAGATCAAGGGCGCCATCGAACCCGTACCGGGGGTCGAGGACGCCGCCGTCTCGGTCATGGCGCAAACACTGACGGTCTCCATCACCCGCGGGACCGACCCGTCT
>DNFL01000309.1 GCA_003486945.1 Hyphomonas sp.
GTGCGCTGGGACATCCGCACAGACTGCCAGATCGCCTTGCGTCTGCTCCAAGGCCTGCCTTGAAATATGAGGCTAGCCTTGGAGAATGATTTATGTACAATTCCGTCCATGAGCACGGAAGTTACTCTCACTCTAGATCGCCAGGAACTGGACCAATTGCTCGAAGGCCTGTCTGAAAGAGCGGAGCAATGGGAGAAAATCAGTGATTCTTTGCGGGACTCTCACAATCGAAGGGAACAACGATCCGAGCAGAGCGGAGGCGCCGAAGACGAGGGAAGGTCAAAAATGTGGACGCCCAGCGACATGGAGAGTGTGCGCTATCGGATGGAAGGCAGCTTCGCCGGATTGGCGGCGATTCGTATCGCGAACGATTACCGCAAGATTCTGGACAAGATCCTTGAGCAGGCTGGGATATAGGTCGGATTCGATTCTTACGGGATACGCAACCTTTGTCGGAAAATGGTGCGTGATGGTCGGGTGAGGAAGAGAATGACCTGGCCCGAGACAGGGGCTTTCGCCCTGTCCGGCCATTGGGACAAAGAAGCTGTGTTCGGGGAACTCCTGAATCTCCATGCGCGGTTGCCTACCTGTCTCTGATTCTGAAATTTCTCGTCTACTCGATCTCCTCTCTTCCCCGGCCTGGCGCCGGGAACGGGTCCTCATCGTGCTCGGCCTTCGCACCGGCCTGCGCCTGACCAGTATGCTGTCCCTGCGCCTTGGTGATGTGGCGATTGCCGGCGAGGTTCAGAATCGGATCCGCATTCGGCGCGGGACGACCAAGGGCCGGCGCGCCGGGTATGACATGCCGCTCCATCTGCAGGCGGCGATAGCCCTACAAGAATATCTCGATACCCTGCTCGACCAAACACCGAGTGCATATCTCTTTCCCGGACGACGGCCGGAAACGCGCCTTTCTAAGACGGCTGGATGGAGAGCGATTAAGAGGATTTTCGCCGCTGCAGGGATCGCTGGTGCACCAACTGAGATCGGCACTCACTCCCTGCGAAAGACCTTCGCCCAGAGAATCTACACGGCTCTCGGCCATGATCTCGTCCGAACCAGCTACGCCATGCGCCATGCCAGCGTTTCGACGACCATCGAATACCTATCTTTTCGGGAGGAAGAAGTGGATGCGGCAATTCTGCAGGCCTGAAATCTCATCCGCGCCGCCATGATCAAATGGCGTCGCCGGACTGCAGAGCATCGAAATTCTGCAATGGGAACCCGCGGGCTGGAGCGAGGAAGAGTTCGCCGCGCTGCCGGAACAACTGCCCGTGCGCATCATCGGCCTCCAGGTCGCCGTGCCCGGCTCCCGAACCCGCACCGTTACTTTAGTCACCACCCTGCTCGATGCCCAAGCGTATCCCGCCGATCAACTTCGCGAACTTTATGCCCGGCGCTGGAATGTGGAGTTGCACTTCCATCAGATCAAGGTGGCCCTCGCCATGGATGTGCTCACCTGCCAATCCCCCGACATGATCGAAAAAGAAATCCTCGTCCGGCTCATCGCTTACAACCTCATCCGCGCGTTCATGCAGCGCGCCGCCCACCTGCATCACACCCCGCTCGACCGCCTTAGCTTCAAAGGCGCGCTGGATACCACGCGCCACTTCGCCGCCGCCATCCACGCGGCTTCCGCCACCCCGCGCCGACAGGACGACCTCATCGCCGAAATGCTTGCCGCCATGGCCTGCGATCCCGTGCCTTTGCGCCCCGGACGTTCCGAGCCCAGAGCCCGAAAACGACGACCAAAAAACTATCAACTCCTCACCAAACCGAGGGCCTTGATGGGCAATCTTCCCCATCGCAATCGCCCCCGTAAAAATCATCCCAAACCCGCCTTATCTTAACGCCATTCGGGTCAGTCCGTGCATATGTGCATTTTCATCTATCTACGGCCTGATTCTTTTCCGCATCTTCTCCGCGCTTATCTGCCGGAAGGAATCTTGAGAGACTCGGCGCAATGACCCTCCGGGAACCGCGTCGCGGAGCGCCTATTCGGTACTGGAAAAGCTCCCTGGCTACTCATTGAGCGCCGCCCAATCTGAGTCGAGACAGCGAAGCATCGCGGCGATCTCGATGTCGGTCAGAGTCCGTTGGCCCTGCTCAATCCGAGACAAAACCGCAGGATCGATATCCCAACCTGCACGGTGAAGGAGAGCTAACATCTGCACGTGCGAAATACCCGCGCCCTCGCGGATCGCACGCAGGCGTTTACCGACGACATTTGCAGATTTGACATTGCCATGGATGGAACGTTGAGGCACGCGTCAATAGAAGCGTCGTCAGCGCGAAAATGTCATTGACGGCAGCATCAATTCCCGGTCTTATTGATGCCACCGTCAACCCGCATAAATCATGAAATCTGCTCGAACACGGTCTGCCACCTCCACTCTCAAGATACCGCAGCACATCCCCCTCACCCTGACCCGACAAGAACTCGACCAACTGCTCGAAGCTCTGAACGACCGCGCCGAATCGTGGGAACGGACGGCTGAGGCGCTCCGCGCCTCACGAAGTCGGAACACCCGTCTTGGATCGCAAGATCGTTCAACAGGAGGGCTACTCGAGCGTGTAGCCTGGGGAGGCAACTCGGAACTGTGGCCTGGAGGCGCTACACCGCAGACGTCAGACGAAGGCGAACCGGAGGATTTTACGGACGGCGAGCTGGAAAGCCGCCGGTTCTGCATGCAGAGCAGCCTAGCCGGTCTGACGGCGCTTCAGATCGCGGCGCGGTACCGCAAGGTCATGGACAAAATCCTGGAGCAGGCGGATGGGGAGGAGCGCCGGCTTTGAACCAAAGACGGCGATTGATGGATGATTGTGGATGGTTGATGGCCAGCAGGGCAACCGCTCCGGCTCACTCGGCGGTGATTCGGCCGAGGAGCGCGACGTCGTATCTGTCGCCGATGCCAAATGCCTTGGAGATCAGGCGGCGGCCTGCGGATGGAGAATGTCGGATCAAATCGGCCACGGCGAGGCTCACACGAAGACGCGAAGGCACGAAGGGAGGCAATTTGACCCACCGACCCGCAGAACACGAAAATCTCAAGAGACGAACGGTTTTCCCGGGCGAATCCTGAGGCTTCTCTGTGCTCTTTGTGTTTTTTCGCGGCTCTGACTTCAATTCAACCGCGCGACTCCGAAGACTCCGGCGAGGATTGTTGTCAGCCGCCGACTGCGACCGACACGGTTTGGCCGATGCGCAGGGGAACCGGCGGCTTGCCGCGAACTTCCACGCGGACCGGAAACCGGTTGGGCAGGCGCACCCAGTCGATGGTCTGGCTCACATCGGGCAGAAGTTCCACTGTCGATCCGTCCTGCAAAAAGATGCCCCAGGCCACGCTGACGACCTCGCCGTCGAAGGGTTCCGTTTCATGCCCCATGAGTGTGATGCGGGCTTTCTCGCCCGGCTGGACATGCTTGAGCTGGGTTTCCTTGAAATACGCCGCAATCCAGAAGGAACTGATATCCACGAGCGCGAGCAATTG
>DNFL01000363.1 GCA_003486945.1 Hyphomonas sp.
CGATCCAGATTCTGGAGGAGCGGCCGGATGTGGATTCGGCGGCGTCGGCGCTGGCCACACCGGAGCAGGCGGTTCGACTTCGGGCAGTGCCGTACGCGTTCCGGGAAGGCAGACTTTTGGTCGCGATGCTCGATCCAACGGACCTTGAGGCGGCCGATGAGTTGTCGGTGTCGCCGGGGCGGCCGGTGACGCGGGTGGGAATCGTTGCCGAGGCGTTCACCGAGCTTCTCCGAGGTACGTACGGAACGACGGCGGCGCAGATGGCGGCGCGGCTGGAAGGTCCCGGCGTCACGATCTCGAACGCGGAAATTCCGGCTGCGAACAATTCCGATGCAGCGGACATGTACGGCCTCTTCTCGAACGGCATTGCCGGCGCAGGCCTGATGATCGAAAGCGGAGCTGCGCTCTCCACGGGCCGCATCTCGGAGATGTTCACCTCCAACAGCGCGGCCAACGCTTCAATCGGCGGCACAACGACCTACAGCGATCCCGACCTCACTGCGATCGAGGCCGGCGCCACGCGCAACGTCGCGGTGATGACGATGGACGTGACGCTGGCGCCGTATGTGACCGGCATCCGGATGCGCTACCAGTTCGGCTCGGACGAGTATCCGGACTATGCCGGTTCGACATTCAACGACCTCTTCGCCATTCTCGTCTCGGGACCCGGCATCACGGGAAATGAAAACATCGCGCTGACGCCCTCTGGCGGTCGCACGGATGTGAACACGGTGAACTATGGCATCCGGGGATGCGCCGCGGACTCCGGCAGTTTCAGCGCGCTCGATTCAGGTTCATACATTCGCAACGGCCATACAACGTCCGTCAATGGATCGACCGGCCGGCTGAACTGCAACCCGGCAACTCAGCCTGGCCCATTCCCGGTCACCATGGAATGGAACGGCCTGACCACGGCATTGACCGCCGAACGTACGGGGCTGACATCGGGCGCGACCTATCAGCTGAAGATCGCTGTCGCCGATGTGCTGGACCAGCAATACGATTCCGGCGCCGTTTTCGAATATGTCGAAGGCACATACAGCCGCGACTATGGCGACGCACCGAATACCGGCGGCTATGGCAATCCCTATCACTATGTTCGCAGCGACCTGCGCCTTGGCGCATCGGTGACGACGGAGACGAACGGATACAACAGCCCCGCGGCATCTGCCGATTCCGGTGATGACGGCGCGGTCTTCCCGGTGATGACCGCGGGCAGTTCCCACACCCTGTTCGTCAGCGTGCAGGGCGGGGCAGGGTACCTGCAGGCCTTCGCCGACTGGAATCAGGATGGGGACTTCGACGATGCCGGCGAGCAGGTCGCCGTAGATGCTCAAGATACGGACAATGACGGATACATCCCGGTCACGCTGACGCCGCCGGCCTCGGCAACCGCCTACAACACCTTCGTGCGCCTGCGCTGGTCTTCGCAGGCGGGGCTTGGCGCGGCGGCCGAAGCGCCCGACGGCGAGGTCGAGGACTATCAGGTACTGGTACAGCCCCCGACAGCCATCTATGCCTGCCCGGCGGGCTATTCACCCCTGGTCGGCGGGGGATACGGCGTTGCCGTCATTTCCACGCCGCCCGGCGCGACCAATCCGAACAATGCGCTCGGCGCGCCGCTGACGGCAGGCTCGGCCCTGTCGGCCGCGAACTCCGCGCGGCTGACATCGACGACAACAACGCTCGGTCTCGATCTCGGCGCCATCGTGCCGCAGAATGCGCCGGTCATCCTGTCGATAGCGCGAGATGATAATGCAGGCGCGATGGCGATCGACACATCCGTGGACGGATCGACCTGGACGCAGCGGCTCACCTTCAACAGCCCGACGAATGATGTCGCCCAATATGTGACGCTCACATCGCCGGCGGGCGGCGTGCGCTATCTGCGCTTCCGGCGCACAGGCGGCAATCTCTGGATCGACGGGGTGCAGCGCGGGCATTACTGCGCGGCGCAGGCGCAGCTTGCGGGGTCGAAATCGATCACGGTCTATGATCCCGCCGCCTCCGGGCTCTACGCCCTGCCGGGCAATGATGTGATCTATGCCCTGACGGTGGCCAATACCGGCGCGGTGGCAGCGGATACTAATTCGGTCGTGCTGATCGACCGCATCCCTTCGGAACTGGAAGTGTTCAACGGGTCGACCCCGGAATTCGGCGGCGGCGTCGTGGCGTGGACCCAGACCGGAACCGGCCTCAGTTTCAGTGCAGCGACGGACCTTGCCTGGTCGAACGCGGCTGCGCCGCCCGGTAGTTTCGGGGCGTGCACATATGTGCCCATCCCTGGCTATGATCCCGCCGCTCGCTATATCTGCCTCAACCCCAAGGGCACGATGGCGGCCGGCACACCGGACCCGGAATTCACCGTCCGTTTCCGTGCGCGCATCCGCTAGGCAGGGGCGATTGATCCGCTAGGCAGGGGCGATTGACCGGGACACGGGCCGTGCCATAACCCCCGGCGACATGACCCTCACCAAGATCTGCGGCCTCACCGATCCGGACATGGTCTCCTTTGCCGCCGGCGAAGGGGCGGACTGGATCGGCGTCAATTTCATCCCGGCGAGCCCGCGCTTCGTGCGCCGCGAGGCGGCAGCGGCCCTGCTCGGCGCGATGGGCGCTGCCCGGGCGGTGGCCTTGCTTGCAGACCCTTCAGTTGAGGAGGTGATGGAGACAGCCGCGCTCGGTTTTCC
>DNFL01000191.1 GCA_003486945.1 Hyphomonas sp.
CGGGTTTCCTGGCGCTGGATCTCGATGGTCGCCGTCGCCCGGTAAAGCGGCACTTCGCGAAGGGTCAGGAAGGCTGCTGCTGCGGTTCCAAGGATCATGATCGAAAGGATCATGAACTTGCGGCGCAGGAGCGTGCGCACCGCGCCCCAGAAATCAAACCCGGCGCCGTCTTGCTCGTAGGGATCGCGCGAATAGCGCGGGTCAGCCACAGGATAGGCAGACAGTCCTTCGTCCCGGCGCTCGACAGGGAGCCGGTCGCCGAGACCAGGCCGGACGCTCAGAGGGGCGTTGCGATCGTCAGGCATCCTGCCTCTCCGGTCTTTCTGTTGGCTCAGTACAAGACGAATAGGGCAAGAAGCGGCACAGTGCGAAGGATATCGCCGTAAGTCCGGCGCGCCTCCGAGCCATCAACCACCACGATATCATTGGCATAGACAATCGGATCCTGGGCATTGCCCTTGCGGATTTCGCGCAGGTCGAACCCGGCGGCATTCCGCTTGCCATCGATCTGGCGGAAAATCACGACCCGGCGCGGGTTCGCTCCGTCTGTCGGCCCACCAGAAAGCGCAATTGCCTGGAGCAGCGTCAGCTGCCCCTCGACCGGATACATTCCCGGCTTGGAAACAGAGCCATCGACGGTGACGTAGCGCTTGCGCGTCTCCATGATCCGGACGGTGACATCAGGGTCCTGAAGGTAATTCTCGGCGAGGCGTTTCTCGAGCTGCGTCGCAAGCTGGGCCGCAGTGTACCCAGCAGCCTGCACCGATCCGATAAGCGGTAGCTTCAGCTTTCCTTCGAAATCGACCTGATAGGAATTGTCGAGGTCCGGGGCTCCGAACACCGAGATTTCGAGGAGGTCCATGGGCCCTACCCGGACGTCCCCGCTCTGGACCGGCAAGGTCGTATCCGGCACAGAAAGATGGTCGGCAAGCTGCACGGCCTGCCCTGTGGCACCGCCAGACTGGCAGGCCCCCAGCACCACGGCGGCAAGCATGGCCGCAACTATCCCGAATATACGCATCATCATGTCCACCTAGCACTAATCATTCCAAAGCGACATTGCGATGAAATTCAACCGGAAGGTTCGGTTGAAGCTGTTTTTTCTGACATTTCGCGGGCCTTTCAGGCGACATTCCCGGCTTGTGGTCTCGTGAGGCCGCAGACCCGGCCTTTCACGGCTGACATCGGCCCTCGCGCATCGGCAATCACCGTTTCAGCGGGACGCACCCGAACGCTCCCGCAAGGTGACTGGGGATAAGACGCACCAAACCCCGCGGTCACTCCGCGGGGCATGTCTGGCCCGCACGGATCTGGTCTCTGCACGCGAACACTTCCGCGAAAGACGCCTCCAAGTCCGCCTGCAAATCTGACTCGGCTGCCCAGTGCGCCTCGCTGCGCGGGTCTGCCCACTTTGTTTCAGGGTACCCGAACCACAGAACCAAGCGGGCGTCATTCTCACCGATCACTTCTGCGACCTGCCGGATGAGATGCTCGGAAGGGGCAGCAGGGTGTTCGCCGAGACTGACTTGATAGGAAAGGATCAGGCACCCCGGTCCGATCTGCCGGTGCGCCTCCTGAAGTTCCCAGCGCGTGTTCTCGTTCAGGTCCGTGACATCTATGAGCGCTGCGTCGCAGTTCTCCAAAAGGGTCGTAACGGCTTCCTGCCGGTAGTGTCCAGAATCTTTCGCACTTTCGAGGTAGTGTCCAGAATCTTTCGCACTTTCGATCATGCGACGGCGGCTCCATGGGGTTGAAGTTTCATTTCGTGTAGCGGCTGCATGTTCATGTATCGACGTGTGCTCCATTCGGTTCCGGCGACGTGCCGCAATCGGGCAGCTGCGAGGTTCAGGCAGGATTTGCCATCGGGGAACGCGCCCACAACTTTGGTTCGTCGACGGATTTCCTTCATCAGCCGCTCCAGCGGATTATTGGTTCGCAGCTTGATCCAGTGGCTGTCCGGAAAGGCATAGAAGGTCAGCGTTTCCTGGATGCGTTCCTCAAGCAGGTCAGCGGCCTTTCCCATCCGCTGGCGGCGCAGCTCGGCGATCACGACTTCGGCCTTTTCTGCGGCCGCCTCCCGACTTTCCTGCGCATGGATCGCCTTCAGCATATGGGCAACTTCCCGAACCTTGGTTGCCGGTACATGGCTGAAAACATTGCGATAGAAATGCACGATGCAGCGTTGCCAGCGCGCGTCCGGCAGGTACTCCGCCACGCTCTCGATCAGGCCACGGCAGGCATCGGAGATGATCAACTCGACGCCGGAAAGGCCCCGATCGACCAGATGGCGCAGGAAGCTGGACCAGCCCGATTTGTTTTCCTTTGCGCCTTCGCAGATGCCGAGTACGTCCCGAAAGCCTTCTGACGTCACCCCGATCGCCACCAGCAGCGACACGTTGCGCACCTCGCCGGCCCAACTACGCTTCATGACGATACCGTCGAGATAGACGTAGGGGTGAGTGCCCTCGATCGGGGCGTTGCGCCAGGCCTCGATCTTCTCATAGATCTTCTTGTTGAGGTTCGAGACCGTCGACGGCGACACCTTCGTGCCCCACAGGGCTTCGGTGATATCCTCGACACGCCGAACCGAAACGCCCGCCAGGTACATCTCGATCAGCGCCTCTTCCACGCTGCTCTCACGCCGGCGGTATCGCTCGATAATGGCCGTCTCAAACGTCTGCTGGCGCAGCTTCGGCATCTTCAGCTTCACTTCGCCCGCCTTGGTCTGCAGGCTGCGTTCGTAGTGACCGGCGCGGGTGTCCTTGCGCGCTTCGCTGCGCTGGTACCGGTCTGCGCCGCACAAGCGGTCCGCCTCAGCATCCAGCATCGCGTTCAGGGCTTCTTCGACCGTCCCGCGCACCATCTCGCCCAGGTGATCCCTGATCCGAGCCTCATCGATGTGGATCACGTTCCCCATCGGCTTGCCTTCTCTGTCGTCCATCTCCGGTCCTCTCACTCTGAAAGGAACCACCGGCAAAATCAAATGTGCGAAAGATCCTGTACGTTATCTGCGAACTTGAGCTGAATCTGCGGATCAAGCCGAAGAAGCGGCTGGTTCGGGAAGTTCCTGAGCCTCTGGCCGTTCCGGAGCGGCCGAATGAAATGTGGTCGATGGACTTCATGGCGGACCAGCTCAGTGACGGGCGATCCTTCCGGACACTGAACGTTCTTGATGACTTCAACCGTGAAGGCCTTGCCATTGAGGTCGACTTCTCCCTGCCGGCGGCCCGCGTGGTGCGCACACTCAACCAGATCATCGAATGGCGCGGAAAGCCAATGGGCATTCGCGTCGACAACGTCCTACATTCGGATACNNCTTGTGCAGCAATTTGTGTAGCAAATCGGCTGCAAAATAAGTTCTTTGAACTTCAACACCAGATTCAACATAGTCGCGTAATAGGAAGAACTGGTCCGAAGCACCTGAGGCAAATCAAAGTCTATCAATCCAAATTATCTTTGCCAAACTCGCTCGATCAAACGATTTGCGCTATCGAATTCGTACACAACCG
>DNFL01000008.1 GCA_003486945.1 Hyphomonas sp.
CAATCCCCGGTTCGGGAAGCCATCGTCACCATGATTATTGCCGGCTCTGCGGACCTCAAAATCGATGACACCGGGCGCGTGAAGCTGCCGGAAGAGTTCTGCGCTGCGGCCGGGCTGACGGGCCGGATCAAGTTCACTGGCGCCATCGAGAGCTTCAAGATCTGGGACCCTGCCCGCCTTGAGGCGCACAATGCCAAGCAGAAAGGCCTCGTGCAGACGAGCGAAACCATGGCCGCATTCCAGAAGGCCTATACCCAGGTGCGTCAGCGCCGCGCTGCGGCGTCGCGCGGGGAGGCCGGATGATGGCCGCCCCGCCCCGCCAGAGACCTGCTGCCACCGGTGGACACCTTCCGGTGATGCTCGACGAAGTTCTCGATACCCTCGCCCCGCAGGATGGTGACATCATCATTGATGGCACCTTCGGGGGCGGGGGCTACTCGCGCGCGATCCTGAAGGCGGCGAAATGCTCCGTAGTCGGAATTGACCGCGACCTGGATGCCATCGTGCGGGCAGAAAAGCTGACGGAAGAGTTTCCGCGCTTCCTGCCCCTGCTCGGCCGGTTCGGTGAGCTGGATGAGCTGGCTGTTCAGGCCGGTTATCCGGCTGTTGACGGCGTTGTTCTGGATATCGGCGTGTCCAGTTTCCAGATCGATGAGGCAGATCGCGGCTTCTCGTTCCAGAAGGATGGCCCGCTGGACATGCGCATGGGCGCAGCAGGCGCTTCGGCGGCGGATGTCGTCAACCTGATGGGCGAGCGCGACCTTGCGAATGTGATCTTCCGCCTCGGCGAAGAGAAGAATTCCCGCCGGATTGCGCGCGCGGTCGTGGAGCGCCGCGCCAGCGAACCGTTCCGCACAACAATGGATCTGGCTTCTGTCGTCGAAGCGGCCGTCGGCGGCCGGAAGGGCGCGCGGGCTCACCCGGCGACACAGACTTTTCAGGCAATCCGGATGTATGTGAACGACGAACTCGGCGAACTGGCGCGCGGCCTGAATGCTGCCGAGCGGGCACTGAAGCCCGGCGGGCGGCTGGTGGTGGTGACGTTCCACTCGCTGGAAGACCGGCTGGTGAAGATCTGGATGCGCGAGCGCACGGGCGGGGTTCCAGCAGGATCGCGGCATGTGCCCCTGCTCGCCAGACCAAAGCCGCCGAGCTTCGCGCAGATTACAAACAAGGCGCTGCAACCATCTGAAAACGAAGTGGAAACCAATCCACGCGCACGCTCGGCACGACTGCGGGCTGTGGTCCGGACGGATGCAGCGGCCCTGGGCGGTCCGGCGGATGACGGAATGGACCTTCCGCCGATTTCTGAACTGGAGGCCAAGCGATGAGCAAACGTGCATTTTTCTTCGGGCTGCTGGTTGCCGCCCTGCTCGTGTTCAGCCTGTACCGCGCGAAATACGGCGCCAAGGATACGGCAGCCGAGCTGATGGCGGTCGAAGCGCAGATCGAGGCGGCGGAAAAAGAAAAGGCCCTCCTGGAAACCGAGCTCGCGCATATGAGCCGCCGCGATTTCATTGAGGAATATGCCCGCAAGGAACTCGGCATGGCGCCGCCGAAACCGGACCAGATGGCGTCGGAGGAAGACCTCGACCAGGTCGTCGGCCCGCCGGTGGATGGCCCGGTGCGCCGGGCTGCTCCGCAGGCGGACGATAAGGCAGTTTCGCCGGAGGCTACGCCATGAGCGAAGCCTCGCGCGACCGGACGCGGCTCGCAGGGCTGGTGCTCTGCGGGATCTTCGTCGTCATGGCCGGGCGGGGCGGATACCTGGCGCTGTCGCATGTGCCGAAGGCTGAAGCGGCGCAGGTTGCCGCGATGCCTGAGCGGGTGCGCGCCGAGATTGTCGACCGCGACGGCGAGTTGCTCGCAACGTCGGTGAAGATGCACTCTCTCTGGGTCAATCCGAGCGCGGTGTGGAACCCGGATGAAGTCTATGACGGCCTTGTCGGCCTCTTCCCGGAGCTGGCAACCACGAACCTGCGGGCGCGCCTTGGCGACCAGAAGCGACAGTTCGTCTGGGTGAAACGTGGCCTGACGCCGCGCCAGAGAGAAAGCGTTCTGGCGCTCGGCCTTGAAGGGCTCGGCTTTCGTGATGAATGGGGCCGCGCCTATCCGATGGGGCCGCTTGCCGGCCATGTGCTCGGGCAAACGGATGTGGACGGCAAGGGGCTTGCCGGTATCGAGCGCGCACTGAACGCGGGCCTCGCTGCGGGTGACGAACCGGTTCGCCTAACCATCGATGTCGAGACCCAGACGGCGCTGGAGTTCGAACTGGAAGCGGCTTCTGAAGAATTCAGCATGGAAGGCGCCGCCGCCATCCTGATGGATGTGCATACTGGCGAGATCCGCGGGATGGCCAGCTGGCCGGCCTTTGATCCCAACCGCGCCTCGGACTTCCCGTCAAAACATCCGGCGCGTCTCAACCGGGCGATCGGCGCGGTGTATGAGCTCGGATCTGTGTTCAAACCGCTGACGGTTGCGGCGGCGCTGGACGCCGGCGCAGTGACGCGGACGCAGAAGTTCGACGTGTCGCAGCCTGTGCAGGCGGGCAGGTTCACGATCAGCGATACGCACAAGTTCGCGAAGTCGGCGAACATCACCGAAATTCTGGTCGAGAGTTCCAATATCGGCACGGTGCATGTCGTGCGCGCGCTCGGGGCGAAACGGCAGGGCGCGTTCCTTGAACTGGCGGGTCTGACGCAGCGCGCGAAGATCGAACTGCCGGGCAGCGAGGCGCCAATCATGCCGGCGCGGCTCGATGAGTTGCATTCGGCGACGGTGTCTTATGGACATGGGATGTCTGTGTCCCCGCTGGCTTTCCTGGCGGCCTTTGCTGCGCTCGGAAATGATGGCGAGATGGTGCAACCGACGCTGATCTTCGATCCCAGGCGCAAGGTGGATACCGTGCGGCTGGTTTCGCCGGAAACGGCGTCGCAGGTGACCACGATGATGCGCGAGAGCGTGAAGCGCGGTGCAGGCAGGCCGGCCGATATCGCGGGTTACCGGGTGGCGGGAAAGACGGGCACAGGCGAGAAGGCCATCGCCGGCGGCTATGACAAGAATGCGAATATTTCGAGCTTTGCTGCCGTGTTTCCCGCAGACAGCCCGCAATATGCCCTGATCGTGACGCTGGATAATCCCAAGGCCCGACCGGGCCGAGGTGCAACGGCGTCGGCGAGTGCGGCTCCCGTGGCGGGCCGGATTGTCGAACGCGTCGCGCCGATCCTCGGCGTCACCCCGCGTTTCGAGGATATCCGGACGGCGCGGACTGAGCCGGAAAGCCGGTCTCCAGAAAGGAGCTCCCCTTGAAACTGAAGGACCTCTTCCCCCTCGCCGAGAATGGCGGGACCGAGATCCTCGGCATGACGGCTGACAGCCGCCAGGTGCAGCCGGGTTGGCTGTTCGCGGCGCTGAAAGGCAGCGTGCATGATGGTACGAAATTCGCGGCGATGGCGATCGAAAAGGGCGCGGCAGCGATCCTGTCGGATGGCAGCGCCGAGACCGGCAGCGTGGCGCATGTGATCGCCGACGAGCCTCGCCGCGCGCTGGCGCTGGCGGCGAAGCGTTTCTATGCGGCGCAGCCGAAGACGGTCGTTGCGGTGACCGGCACGAATGGCAAATCCTCGACGGTGGATTTTGCGCGGCAGATATGGAGCCGGGCAGGGATCAAGGCGGCCTCGATGGGCACGCTCGGCGCGATTGGCCCTTCCGGCAAGATCGACATCGGCCACACGACACCGGACCCGGTGACCATTCATGAGACGCTGAAGGCGCTGGCCGGGCAAGGCGTGACGCACTGCGCGATGGAAGCCTCGAGCCACGGGCTTGAGCAGCACCGCCTCGACGGCGTGGACCTTTCCGCCGTCGCCTTCCTGAACCTGACGCAGGACCATCTCGATTATCACGCGACGATGGAAGACTACCTGAATTCCAAGCTGAAACTGTTCCGGTCGCTGGCGCCGAAAGGCGTTCCGGCGATCGTCAATGCCGACAGCGACCAGCGCGATGCGTTTGAAGCAGCCGCGAAGGAAGCGGGCCTTCCGGTCGTCTCGTTCGGCTGGCGCGGTGAGGACCTGTGGATCGACGAGCTGATGCCGAAGGCCACGGGCCAGACGCTGTTCCTCTACTGGAAGGATGTTGAGCAGAAACCGGTGGAGCTGCCGCTGATTGGCGAGTTCCAGGCACTGAACGCGCTGGCTGCGGCGGCGCTCTGCCTGTCGCTGGGGATGGACTTCCCCGCGGTGGCCGACGGCCTTGCGAACCTGAATCCGGTCAAGGGCCGGCTCGAATTCGTCGGCAAGACGGAGACGGGCGCGGCGGTTTTTGTCGATTATGCCCACACGCCGGACGGGCTGGACGTGCTGCTGCGGGCGGTGCGTCCGCACACGGCCGGGCGGCTGAAGGTGATCTTCGGCTGCGGCGGCGACCGCGATGCGAAAAAGCGCCCGATCATGGGCGAGATCGCGGCCCGGCAGGCGGACGATGTGATCGTCACCGATGATAATCCGCGCTCGGAGGATCCGGCGAAAATCCGTGCGACCATCCTCGGCAGCGCCAAGGGCGCGCGCGAGATCGGCGACCGGGCAGAGGCGATCAATACGGTGGTGCGCGAACTGAAAAAGGGCGACACGCTTGTGATCGCGGGCAAGGGGCATGAGACCGGCCAGATCATCGGCAAGGATATCCTGCCCTTCTCCGATCAGGACGTCGCGCTGGCCGCGCTCGGGAGGCAGAGATGACAGACCTGCTCTGGACCTCTGAAGATATCGAACTCGCCACTGGCGGCGCGGCGACCGCGCCGTTCGAAGTGACCGGCACGATCTCGATCGACACCCGCACACTGAAAACGGGCGACCTGTTCGTGGCGCTGAAGGACCAGCGTGACGGGCATGACTTCGTCGAGGCGGCCTTCAAGGCCGGCGCAGCGGGCGCGCTTGTCTCGCGCCCTGTCACCGGCGGCCCCGCGGTGCAGGTAGAAGATGTACTCGACGCGCTGACGCAGCTTGGCATTGCCGCGCGCGTGCGCTGCGGCGCGATCCGCACGGCGGTCACCGGCTCGGCGGGCAAGACATCGGTGAAGGAAATGCTGGCACGCATCTACGGCGCGTTCGGCCCTGCCCATTCCAATGCCAAGAGTTTCAACAATCACTGGGGCGTGCCGCTGACGCTGGCGCGGATGCCGGAAAACACGCAGCGCGCCATCTTCGAGATCGGCATGAACACGCCGGGCGAGATTGCACCGCGCAGCCAGATGGTGCGCCCGCAGATCGGCATCATCACCAATATTGCGGCAGCGCATCTGGAAGGTCTCGGTTCGATTGAGGCAATCGCGCTGGAAAAATCGGACATCTTCGCTGGACTGGAAGCCGGCGGCACGATCATCCTTCCGGCGGACGATGCTTTCCTCGATTACCTCTCCGCGCGGGCGCGCGAACTTTGCCCGACGGGGAATGTCGAAACCTTCGGACGATCGGAAGAGGCCACTGCCCGCGTCACCGGATATGAGACGGACGGCATGACCAGCCGCATCACGGTGGATGTGGTCGGGCGCACGGCCAGCGTGACGATCAACGCGGTGGGCGAGCACTGGGCGCTGAATGTGGCGGCGGCCTTGCTCGCGGCGAGCCAGACGGGGCGTTCGGTGGAAGACTGCGCCGAAGCGCTTTCCGGTTATGCGCCGCCGCCGGGACGCGGCACGGCGGAGACGCTTGCGCTGCCGGGCGGCGGAAGCTTCACGCTGATTGATGACGCCTACAATGCGAACCCTGCGAGCATGCGCGCTGCGCTTGCATCTCTGTCGCAGCGCACCGGTGGGCGGCGTCTTGCCGCACTTGGTGACATGCGCGAAATCGGCGCGTCTTCAACTGCAGAACACATTGCCCTCGCCGGCCCGATTCTTGACGCTGGAATTGAAGGAGTTTTTCTCGCTGGTGCAGAAATGCAACGCCTCGCCGAATCCCTTCCGCCGGGCTTCCCGCAGGCATCTGCTCCGTCGGCGGATGAATTGTGGAATCAACTGCAAAAAGCACTGAAGGACGGCGATCTTCTCTTGATCAAAGGGTCGAATGCCTCCGGGATGGGACGGATAGCGGACCGCCTTCGCCAATGGAGCGGGGAGGCCGGAATGGGCAAGATGGATGGCGGTTCAGAAGGAACCGCGAGGGTAAGCTGATGCTGTATGAATGGCTCGCCGAGTCTACCGGCGCACTCAATCTTCTGAACTACATCACCTTCCGCACAGGCGCGGCGGTGGTCACCGCGTTTCTCGTGACGGTGATCTTCGGCGACATGATGATCAACGCGCTGCGCGCGCGCCAGGGCAAGGGTCAGCCGATCCGCGACCTGTCGCTTGAGGCGCAGATGTCGAAGAAGGGTACGCCGACGATGGGCGGCCTTCTCATCTGGCTCGGCCTGATCGTCGGCGTCGCGCTCTGGGGCAACCTGCAGAACCCGTATGTCTGGGTCACGCTGTTCGTCACCTTCTCCTATGCCTTCCTCGGTTTCCTCGACGACTATGCGAAGGTTACCAAGCAATCGACCGATGGCGTCTCAGCCGGCGCGCGCCTGATCGCGGGCTTCGGAATCGCGGCGCTCGCCTGCGCCATCATCATGGGCCTGCACGGCGCGCACACGCCGGCGGGTCATGCCGAATGGGGCCCGCTCAATCCGCTGGCGCAGTGGATTGCGGAATTTGCGCCGAAGACGACAGTTCAGCCGGCGGATCCGGACTTCTCCGGCGGCGTCGCCGTGCCTTTCGTCAACAACTATTTCCTGCCCCTCGGCGGGTTCTTCATCCTATTTGGCATGGTCGTGATCGTCGGCGCAGCCAATGCCGTGAATTTCACGGACGGGCTCGACGGCCTCGCGATCGTGCCGATGACTTTTGCGGCAGCTGCCTATGCGATGATCGCCTATCTCACCGGTAACTTCGTCTTCGCGCAGTATCTCGGCATCCAGTTCGCGCCCGGCGCGGGCGAGTTGTCGGTGGTGCTCGGCGCGATGATCGGGGCGGGCATGGGCTTTCTCTGGTACAACGCCTACCCCGCCAAGGTGTTCATGGGCGATACCGGCTCGCTCGGCCTCGGCGGCATGCTCGGCGTTGTGGCGGTGGCGACCAAGCATGAGTTTGCGTTGGTGGTTGTCGGCGGCCTGTTCGTCATCGAGGCCATCTCGGTGCTGACGCAGATCGGCTGGTTCAAGATCACCAAACGCCTGACCGGGGAGGGCAAGCGCATTTTCCTGATGGCGCCCCTGCACCACCATTTCCAGAAAAAGAACTGGCCGGAAACGCGCGTCGTCGTGCGCTTCTGGATCTTGTCCGTGCTGTTCGCCCTCGCGGGCCTTGCCACGCTGAAGCTGAGGTGAGCGCCGCGCGATGATCCCGATTACCGAATACGCTGGACGAGACGTTGCCGTGTTTGGCCTTGGCCGCACGGGTCTCAGCGCGGCCAAGGCCCTGAAGGCCGGCGGCGCGCGCGTCCATGCGTGGGACGATAACGAGGAAACGCGCGCTAAGGCCGAAGCGGCCGGCATTGCCCTGTCCGACATCAACAAGCGCGACTGGCAGACCTTTGCTGCGCTCGTCCTGTCGCCAGGCATTCCCTACAAGTTCCCGCAGCCGCACCGTCTCGTGCGGATGGCGGAGATGACCGGCGTGCCGGTGATCGGCGACATGGAACTGTTCGCGCGCGCCGTGCAGGCGCTGCCTGAACGCGGGCGTCCGAAAGTGGTCGGCATCACGGGCACGAACGGCAAGTCGTCCACCACGGCACTGATCGGCCATGTGCTGAAGGAAGCCGGCCGCGATGTGCGCGTCGGCGGCAATATCGGCACCGGCGTGCTCGACCTCGAAGCGCTGCATTCCAACGCGGTCTATGTGCTGGAGATGTCTTCCTACCAGCTCGACCTTGTGAAGAGCCTGCACTGCAATGTTGCGGTGATGCTGAACCTTTCGCCGGACCATCTCGACCGGCACGGCGGCATGGAAGGCTATCAGGCTGCGAAGATGCGCATTTTCCAGAACCAGACGCCGCAGGATACCGCGGTCGTCGGCTTCGACGACATCATTACCCAGTCCATCGCCATCGGCCTTGCCGCCAGTGGCCCGCAGCGTGTGGCGCAGATCTCCTCGACCTACACGCTCGGTAAAGGCGTCAGCGCGGTCGAAGGCCGCCTGTATGACAGCCTTGGCGGCAAGGCCGAGTTCGTCGGCAAACTGGAAGACTGCCCGGCGCTGCAGGGCCGGCACAATTTCCAGAATGCGGCCGCCGCCTATGCGGCCTGCCGCGCGCTGGGGATGGATCCGGCAACGATCATGGCAGGCTTCCGCACCTTCCCGGGCCTTGCCCACCGGATGGAGAATGTCGCCACCATCAAGGGTGTGCGCTTCGTCAACGATTCCAAGGCGACCAATGCCCAGGCGGCGGAGCAGGCGCTGCGCGCGTTCAAGGACATCTACTGGATCGCTGGCGGCGTGGCGAAGTCCGATGGCATCGCGCCGCTCGCGCCGTTCTTCCCCAACATCACCAAGGCCTACCTGATTGGGCAGGCGGAAGACGCCTTCGCCGCGAACCTGCAAGGCAAGGTCGCCGCCCAGACCTGCGGCACGCTGGACCGCGCCATTGATGCCGCATTCCGCGATGCAAAGGCTTCGGGAAGCCCCAATCCGGTCATCCTTCTTTCACCCGCCTGTGCGAGCTTTGATCAGTTCAAGGATTATGAGCACCGCGGCGACGTGTTCCGCAGCCTGGTGCAGGCGATGGCTCCCGCGGAGCTGAAGGAGACAGCGTGACCTACACCGCTTCCGCGCCGCTGCTCCCGCGCTCGGACGATTCGCATTTCACCGAGTGGCGCCGCACCCTCGACTGGGGGCTTGTGGCCGGCATCGCCCTGCTCGCGGCCATCGGCCTTCTGATGTCACTGGCAGTCAGTCCGTCGGCGGCAGAGCGTGCGCGGATCGGCGAGCCTTACTATTTCCTTTTCCGTCAGGTCCTGCATGTCTCGCTTGGTCTCGGCCTGATGCTGATGATCAGCCTGCTCGACCGGACATGGGCCCGCCGGTTCGGGATTGTCATCTTTCTCGGCGCACTCCTGCTGATGTGCCTGATGCCACTGTTCGGTCACCGGGTGAACGGCGCGCAGAGCTGGTTCCGGCTAGGCGGGATTTCGATGCAGCCTTCGGAGCTGATCAAGCCCGGCCTGATCATTCTCTCCGCCTGGCTGCTGTCGCAGCGCGAGCGCTATCCCTCGCCGGCCTGGGCCGGTGCTGCGTTCGGTTTCTTTGCAGTGACGCTCGGCCTATTCCTGATCCAGCCGGATGTCGGCGGCGCGGCGCTGCTGTCGATGGCGTTCCTGTTGTCGTTCTATATCAGCGGCATGCCGAAGCGCTGGGTCATCGGGTTCGGGGCAGGCGGCGCGGCGCTGGCGGTTATGCTCTATTCTGCCCTTCCGTATGTGCAGACGCGCGTGAACACGGTCTTCAGTCCATCCAGCGTGACGGACCGGTACCAGATGGACATGACCGAGCTCGCCATCGCGCGCGGCGGGTTGATGGGCACCGGACCGGGCGAGGGGCAGATCAAGATCGCGATCCCCGAAGCTCACAATGATTTCATCTTCGCGGTGATCGCCGAGGAGTTCGGGCTTGTGGCGATCGTCGCAGTGATCGCCATCTTCGGCCTCATCTCGATCCGCGGCTTCCGGGCGGCGGCGCGCATCGAGGATGGCTTCGCGCGGACGGCTGCTGCGGGCCTTTTTTCCCTGTTTGC
Organism: Hyphomonas sp.; assembly: GCA_003486945.1. GTDB lineage: Bacteria > Pseudomonadota > Alphaproteobacteria > Caulobacterales > Hyphomonadaceae > Hyphomonas. The sequence goes on from DNFL01000008.1 coordinate 9,768, forward strand.
GGTGCAGGCGGCGATCAATATCGGCGTCAACCTGGGCATCGTGCCCCCGACCGGGCTGCCCCTGCCATTCATCTCCTATGGCGGGTCTGCTATGATCGGGATGGGATTGACGCTGGGCCTCGCGCTTGCTCTCGTGCGCGGCGAAGGCACCAGGAGCCGCGGGCCGTATGGCTGACACACCCACTCAC
>DNFL01000055.1:0-256 GCA_003486945.1 Hyphomonas sp.
TTCATCTCGATTGCCACCGGCAAGCTGAAAGGTGCCGAGCAACAACGCGCGCAGCGTATCGGCATCTGGGGCGCGATGGGGCTGCGCATCCTGATGCTGGGGCTGATCTTCTGGATCATACAGCTGGAGAGCCATGCATTGTTCCATGTGTCGCCGGATATCGCGCTGATCCTGGCCGCGGGCGATCCGAAGGTGGCGGAACATATCGGCGAGTTCACGATGAAGGACCTGATCCTGCTGGCGGGCGGCCTGTTCC
>DNFL01000055.1:494-765 GCA_003486945.1 Hyphomonas sp.
TCCTGCTGGCGGGCGGCCTGTTCCTCCTGTGGAAGGGTACACAGGAAATCCACGCCTCCGTGGAAGGGCGCGGGCATGAGGAAGCCGCCGCAAAGACGGCATTTGGCGCAGTGATCGTGCAGCTGTTCGTGATCAATATCGTGTTCTCGCTCGACTCCGTGATCACTGCCATCGGGATGACCGATGTACTGGTGATCATGGTGGCGGCGGTGGTGTTGTCGACATTCGTGATGGCCGTAGCGGCAAATCCGCTGGCAGACTTTATCGGGCG
>DNFL01000055.1:947-2010 GCA_003486945.1 Hyphomonas sp.
TCCGCTGGCAGACTTTATCGGGCGGCATCCGACGACGAAGATGCTCGCGCTGGCATTTATCCTGCTGGTGGGCGTGGCGCTGGTGGCGGACGGGCTCGGTTTCCATATACCGCGCGGATATCTCTATTTCGCGATTGCGTTCTCACTGGGCGTGGAGCTGTTGAACATCCGCGCCGGGAAGAGCCGTGCGAAGGCAGGCGGGCATTGATCGGGCGAAAAGATAAGACCGGGAGGAAAGAATGACGGCGCATCATATCAAGTTCGAGAAGCGGGATGACGGGATTGGCATCCTGACGATTGACCGCGCGGAGAAGCGCAACGCGATGACCTATGCGATGCTCGCGGCGTTCATCGGCAAGGTGCGGGAGGTGGCAAAGGACGATACCGTCCGCGTGCTGATCGTGACCGGGGCGGGCGGGACATTCTGCGCGGGCACCGACCTTGCGGACCTCTCGACCATTCCGGGTGAGACGCGCGGCGTGCGCGGCGAGGCACATGAGAGCGATGTCTGGTGGCCGCTGGTTTCCTGCCCGAAGCCGGTGATCGGGGCGATTGACGGTTTTGCAGTGGGCATGGGCGCGGAGTTTTCGAGCCAGTGCGATGTGCGCATCGTGACAAACCGGGCACGCTTTGCGTGGAACTTTGCGCACAGGGGTCTCGTGCCGGATACGGGCGCGGGCAGCTGGCTGTTGCCGCGGCTGATTGGGCACTCACGCGCGCTGCGTTTGCTTTACTCGGGCGGGTTTCTCGAGGCGGCGGACGCGAAGGAGATCGGCTATGCCAATGAGGTGGTCGCGCCCGAGGCGCTGATGGACGCGGCGATTGCCGAGGCGAAGCGCTATCTCGTGTCTTCGCCCTTCTCGATCCGCCACATGAAGGGGCTGGTCTATGAGGGCCTCGCGCGCGAACTGCCGGAGCATATGAAGGCGCATGTGACGGCGCTGTCGGCCTGCTTCAAATCGGCCGATCACAAGGAGGGGGTCGCTTCTTTCCTTGAGAAGCGGCCGGCGAAGTTTACAGGGAGTTGAGGGGAGGCCCTCACCCCCGGCCCCCCCCCCCCCCC
>DNFL01000055.1:2308-2754 GCA_003486945.1 Hyphomonas sp.
ATCGCGGAAGTAGCCGGCGTAGAAAGTGTCGCCGCGGGGGCCAGGCGGGCCTTCGCAGGTGGCGCCCATGCTGATGGCGAGATCATAGAGGCGATGAACCTGCGCCTTGTCCTTGGCCTGCAGGGCGACCATGACGCCGTTGCCGACGCTCATCGCCTTGCCGTCGTGCGGATAGCAGAGGCCGATGCCGGCGCCGCCTTCGGGCGTGCCCCAGGCGATGAAATTGTCCATCGTGAACATGCGCGGCGTTTCGAGTTCGGCGGCGATGGCATCATAGAATTTTGCGGCGCGGGCGAGGTCCGTCGTGCCGAGGGTGACGTATCCGATCATTCTGATTTCCTCCTTGCGGAAAAGAACAAAAGCAGAACTTTCTCTCCCTGTCGAGTCACATTTTGGGCGCGGGATTTGACGAGGCGCTGGCGGCACGCTTCAAACGCCGAAGACAA
>DNFL01000054.1:0-10153 GCA_003486945.1 Hyphomonas sp.
AGCTGTTCCGGTTTCTTCCGCTTGAAGCGGATCTGCGCCAGCCGATCGCCGGGGCGCACCATGATCGGGAAAGTCCGCGGGCTGACTTCCAGATAGAGCGGGCCGGAATAGCCGGTCGGCACTTCGTCGAAGGCGCGGCTCTTGTTGGTGACGAGGCGGGTGAACACGTCGATGCGCCCGGTCGAACTTTTCGGGTTCGCGCGGGCGGCGAGGCCGGGGGGCAGGCGCAGGGATTCCATCAGGGGCACGAGATAGACACAGCCGGTTTCCAGAACGGCGCCCTGCGCGGTCAGGTCGATCCGGTGCATGTGGATGCCGGGCTCCTGCAGCATCTCGGCTACCGACCGGTCCTTGCCCGGCAGGAAGCTTGCCCGCACCCGGTAGGCATCCACCGACAGGCGCAGGTCAAGGCTGGCCGGCTGGACCTGACCCGGCTCCAGCGGCTCGGTCGTCCGGACCGCCCCATCGGCTACCAGCGCCTCGATTTCGAAATCGGGAATAACCCCGCTAATATCAGCCATTACTTGCACCCTGTAGGTCTCAGGCATAAGACCCCGCTCAGGAAACACAAGGACGCGCGCTGCCATGGCCGATTCACCCGGCGGAGATGACCCTAAAGGCTGGAAACCTGCGACCCAGGCGGTGCGCGGGGGTCTGATGCGTTCGCAGCATGGCGAGATTTCCGAGGCGATCTTCCTCACCTCCGGCTACGCTTATGATTCGGCCGAGCAGGCCGAGGCGCGCATGGCGGGCAAGGAGCCCGGCTTCGTCTATTCCCGCTATGGCAGCCCGACGGCCGAGATGCTGCAGCAGCGCCTCGCCCTGATCGAGGGCGCCGAGGCCTGCCGCGTCACCGGCTCCGGCATGGGCGCCATCTCCACCGCGATTATGGCGCCGCTGAAGGCCGGCGACCGGGTTGTGGCGGCGACCGCCCTGTTCGGCTCCTGCCGGTGGATTCTCGCCAACCAGATGCCGAAATTCGGCATCGAGACCGTGTTCGTGGACGGCGCCGACATGGCGGCGTGGGAGCGCGAGATCGGCAAGGGTTGCCAGCTGGTGCTGATCGAGACACCCGCGAACCCCTTGCTCGACGGCGTGGACATCGCGGCAGTAGCGAAGCTTTGCAAGGCCGCCGGCGCGCTCCTGGTGGTCGATAACGTGTTCGCGACGCCGGTGCTGCAACGCCCGTTCGAACTCGGCGCGGATGTGGTTGCCTATTCCGCCACCAAGCACATGGACGGGCAGGGCCGCGTGCTTGCCGGGGCGATCCTCGCCAGCGAGAAGCTGATCACGGAGACCTATGATCCGTGGCTGCGCCATATGGGCCCGGCCTGTTCGCCGTTTAATGCCTGGGTCGTGCTGAAAGGCCTTGAGACGATGCAGCTGCGCGTCGAAGCGCAGAGCCGCAATGCCGCGCGTCTTGCCGATGCGGTGGCGAGCCATCCGGCTGTTGCAGCCGTGCGCTATCCGCACCGCAAGGACCACCCGCATTACGAAATACATAAGAAGCAGATGCTGTCCGGCGGCACGCTGTTGGCGATGTCGATCAAGGGCGGTCAGGAAGCGGCGTTCCGTTTCCTCAACGGGCTGAAGATTGCCGATATCTGCAACAATCTCGGCGACACCAAGACGCTCGCCTGCCACCCTTCGACCACCACGCACCGCGCCCTCTCCGATGCCGAACAAGCCGCGATGGGGCTCGACCGTAGCTGGGTTCGCGTGTCGGTAGGGCTTGAGGATGTATCCGATCTTGAGGCAGACTTCATGGGCGCACTGAGCGCCGTGTAGATTCGCAGAGGTAGCCTCCCCGGATGGCCCGTCGTCCCGCGCCGCCGCAGTATGAAGCAATCACGGAAGGCGTGCGCATCCGCGTGCGCCCGCGTTTCCTTCACGACGAGTCCGAGCCCGGCCGCAGCCATTTCATGTGGTCGTATTCGATCGAGGTGGAGAACGAGAGCGACCGGGTGTGGACCATCGCGCGGCGCCACTGGCGGATCGTGGATTCGGCAGGGCGGGTGCAGGCGGTGGACGGCGAAGGCGTCGTCGGCCAGACCCCGACACTCAGCCCCGGCGAACGCTTCAGCTACACATCCGGCGCACCCCTGGCGACACCTTCGGGCCTGATGAGCGGAACGTATGATCTCGTCGGCGAGAATGGCGAAGAACTCGTCGCCGTGATCCCCGCCTTTTCGCTGGACAGCCCCTACGACACGTCGAGGCCGAGCTGACGGTTACTTCTTCGGTGTGGGTACGCCTGGCATCACTTCGCCGATCTCCAGTACACGGAAGTTCCGCGACATGAATTCCGGTGCGAACAGCAGGTGCAGTTCTTCCGAGCTGAGAAGGCCCTTGAACTCCGCGAGCTGATCCGGAGCCGCTTCGGCATAGATCACCGCGCCATCCGCTTCATCAACGAGAATAGCGCCGTATTCCTGCAGCGCCCGCGCGATCACCTTGGCGGACGGCGACAGCATCGTGTTCTCGATGTCATAGGCGGGGTCGAGCATGATGCGCGCGCCGAGCGGCAGGCCGAACGGATTGTCGGCCCGGCCTTCGCGCGAAGGCATTGCCGTGCTGGCCGGGGCCACGAACGCGTTGGTGCGCACGTTGCCATAAGCAAAGGCAAGTGCGTGTTCGATCCGCCCGGCTTTCAGCTCGTCGACACGGATCAGACCGGCGGAAAGCGGCACGCCGGAAGGACGCGGGCTCGCAGCCATCAGCGGGCTTTCAGCCACCATCCAGGGCGGGTTGACGCCGTTGCCGCGCAGATCAACCGTCGCGCCGAAACCGGCATACCAGCCGCCATCCTTGTTCTGGCCCGCCTGGCGCATTTCCCAGGCGGTGCCAGTCTTGCGGTCTTCCAGCACGATGTAGCCAGTGCCGGGGTTCGGTCCGCCCGCGGTTGCGCCGTTCGGGATCGGGATGCGTTTGCGCGGGCCAAAGCCGCGACCATACTGGTTGGGGTAAAGCCCCTGCACGTACTGTCTCGGGGTCGTCTTGGCGTCGACCTGGTAAACAGCGACAGACCATTCGGCTATGTTGATATGCAGCGGGTTCAGCTCGGCAAAATCAGCCATGAGAACGTCCGAATTCGGATCAATTTTCGCGTCTGCGGGGATTTTTGTATTCCAAGGGCTGGTCGCATTGAAAGGCCGGAACGGTCCGGTTTCAGCGGCCACTTCTGTAGCGACTGAAGCAGTCTTGGCGCCGGTCTGGGCGCAGCCTGTGAGCATGGCGGCACCTAGAAGGGCGGCGGCGGGCAGGATGGAGCGCATCATAAGCAGGGGTCTCCCTCAATGGGTTTTGACACGCTTCAGTGCAAAATGCCTGCCGCTCGCCTGTCAGGAGAGTTCCGCCCAAAAGAAAGCCGTGGAGATCGCCCGCCACGGCAAGTCCCTGGGAGGAAACTCAAGGTTAGTAGCGATAGCTCAGCGTGACGCCGTAGGTGCGCGGCTTGCCGGCGAAGCGGAGCACGACGTTGGCGTTCGATGTGATCTGCTGCCAGTAATACTCGTCCGTCAGGTTCTGGCCCCAGACCGAGATGTCCCACTTGTCGTTCAGCGAGTAGACGCCGATCGAGCCGTTGAGGATGCCGTAGGCATCAATGTCGTACAGCGGATCATTCGGATCGCCGGCAGTCGAGTCGCTCTGCCAGCGGCCCGACAACGAACCGCGCAGACCGAGTGTGTCGTTCAGCGGACGGTCATAGAGCAGGGCAAGGCTGGCCGAGGTTTCCGGGCTGTAGAGCAGCGGATCGCCGGCGCGGCTCGTCGGTAGGCCGAAGCCGTCAGACGTGTCGAATTCCTTGATCTCGGTCTGCAGCAGCGTCAGGCCGCCAATCGCCGTGAGGTTCTCGTTGACCAGCCAGGTGACTTCCGCATCGAGGCCGTAGGCTTCCGATTTCGGAATGTTCTGCAGGCGCGAGAGCGCGCGGTAGATCGGGTCCGGGAAGAAGGAAGCCGACTGCTTGTCTTCATAGTCGTAGAAGAACAGCGAGGCGTTGGTCTGGAGGCGCTGGTTGAAGAACTGCGCCTTGATGCCGGTCTCGTAGGCGAGCAGGGATTCCTGCGTTGCCGGAGCGTTCTGTTCGGACTTTGACGCGGCGTTCACCGGCGTCGAGGCAGACTTGTAGCCCTGCGTGACCGAAGCGAAGAGCAGCATATTGTCCTTCGGCGTCCAGTTGCCGGCGATGCGCCAGCTGACATTGTCTTCCTTCGTGTCGGACTCGACCGGGCCGAACGAGTTGGTGGCAAGGTCATAGGTGTTGCAGCCATTCTCCAGCAGCGGCGAAGGCGGCGTGGCGAGACCATAGATCAGCGAGAAAAATACGCGGTTGAACACGTTGACGTTCGGCTGCATCGAGCCGTCCACGTCGCCGGAGCAGCCGACATATTTCTGCTGGTCTTCGGTGTAGCGGATGCCGGTCGTCAGCGAGAATTCCGGTGTGATTTCCCAATCGGCATTGGCGAAGATGCTCTTCGTCGTCGATTCGAAGTCACCCGTATCATAATAGGTCTGGAACGAGTTCAGAAGCTGGGCCGCCGTGTACGGAAGACCTGTTTCCGGATCCACGTTGACCAGCGAGACAAGCCCTGAAACGGCGCCCGGCAGGCCGAGCAGGGTCGGGTCAACGGTCAACAGGTAGGCCGCCGTCGACACGAAGTTCGAGTTGGCATTGTCGCGCAGCATCGTGCGGTTGCCATCGGTCGTCTCGTCCTTGCCGTAATAGGCGCCGACCAGCCAGTTGGCGCGACCGGTCTCGCCTTCAAGGCGCAGTTCCTGGCTGAAGGATTTGATCTCGCCGTCGATGTCCTGCAGCAGGATCTGGTAGGGCACGCCCGACCAGTCGAGCACCGCTTCGCGCTCCAGCTTGTTGTATCCGGTCAGCGAGACGAGGCGCATGTCATTGTCGAACGTGTAGTTCACGCCGAGACGCAGCGCATGGAAGGAGGAATCCTCCTCATGCGGACCATCAATGCCCGGCACGCCACCGATGGATGCAGAGCGGGCATTGTAGGGCGCCCAGTCGGACTGCTCGGCGCTGGTCGGGAAATTGTTGGCAAGGTAGCTGATCAGGCCTGCCTGGTTGAAGGCGGAAGCGGAAGACGGGCCGCTCGTGCCCGGCACAATGAAGGTCGGGTCGGTGTTCGGCGTCAGGCCGATGCCTTGTCCGCCAATCGTGTCGGACTTGTTGATCCAGCCATTGTAGGACAGGTCGATGTCGAGATTGTCTGCCGGCTGGAAGGCCAGCGAGGCGCGGAATCCGAGCTTGTCCACCGTGCCGCGATCTTCATCGGGACGCGTGTTCGAACGCTGCCAACCCTCATCGCTGTTCTCGCTGCGGAATGCGAAGCGCGCCTGCAAGTTTTCCGAGAGCGGCAGGTTCACCATGCCCTCGATGTTCCAGGTGTCGTAGTTGCCAAGATCGACCGAGGCGCTCGCCTCGAATTCGTCGGACGGCTTGTTGGTGACGACGTTGACGAGGCCGGCGGTCGTGTTGCGGCCGAACAGCGTGCCTTGGGGACCTTTCAGAACCTCGACGCGGCTGACATCGAACATCGGGCCGGAGTTCATGAACGGATAGGGATAGGCCACCTCGTCCACGTAGGTGCCGACGGTGGATGTGGCCGAGAGGTTGATCGTGTTGAAGCCGATACCGCGCAGCGTGTAGGTCGGCACGCCCTGATAGGACTGCGACACCGAGAAGCCGGGAACGACCGTCTGCAGGTCCTCGACGCTGTCGACGCGCAGCTGTTTCAGCGTGTCGCCGCTGAAGGCGGCAATCGCCATCGGCACGTCCTGCGCCGACTCTTCGCGGCGGTTTGCAGTGACGACGATGGAGCCGAGCTTCAGCGCGCTCGTTTCTTCGGTTTCGGTGGCGGCGGGCTCAGCGGCCGTGTCTTCCTGCGCAAGGGCAGGGGCCTGAGCGGTCAGCGCGATGGCTGACACACTGGCAGCAAGAATCATACGGCTGGCGTTGGGTGACTTCATGTTTTCCTCCCGGGAGATAGCTTATCGGTGTTTGGACGGGAGAATGACGGCCCGGCGAGGGCGCAGGCAAGCTATCGAAACTGATAGTATGACGCTGCGTCTACAGCCCCAGCACGGCCTTTGCAATGATGTTGCGCTGAACTTCGTTCGAGCCGCCATAAATGGAGCCTGCGCGGTTGTTCAGATAACGCGCCATGCCGGTCACCAGCACGTCCGGGCCGACCACCGGCACGTTCGCGCCCGGCATCCAGGCATCCGGCTGGTGCACGCCGGCGTGTTCGCCAAGCGCTTCGATTCCGAGCGTATCGATCGCCTGCATCAGCTCCGTACGCTGAACTTTCAGCATCGACCCCGCAGGCCCCGGCGGCTGCCCGCTGGCCAGCTCGGACAGCACGCGCTGCTCGGTGATCTTGATCGCCTCCAGCCGCATCGACACTTCGCCGAACCGGCGGATCAGCCCCGCATCTGCGCCGCTTGTGAACAGGTGCGCCTTCAGCCGCCCGAGCACGGCTTCAAGCCCTGCCGACGATCCGCCGCCGCGCTCAAACTCCAGCAGGTATTTCGCCACCGACCAGCCATCATTCTCCTCGCCCAGCCGCCCGCTTTTCGGCACGCGCACATTGTCGAAGAACACCTGGTTCAGCTCATGCTCGCCCGCCAGCGTGATGATCGGGTCCACCTTGATGCCCGGCGAATTCATGTCGAGCAGCAGGAAGGTGATGCCGAGCTGCGGCTTGGCCTTCGGATCCGTCCGTACAAGGCAGAACATCTTGTTGGCGTGATGGGCGTGCGTCGTCCATATCTTGGTGCCGTTCAGGATGTAGTCGTCGCCGTCGCTCTCCGCCTTCAGCTGCAGAGAGGCAAGGTCTGATCCCGATCCCGGCTCCGAATAGCCCTGGCACCAGTAGTCCTCTCCTGCCAGCAGGCGCGGCAGGTAGCGCGCCTTCTGCTCCGGCGTACCGTAGCCGATGATGCACGGGCCTACCATGCCCAGCCCCATTGGTGCGAGGCCTGGCGCGCCGGCGCGGGCGAACTCGGAGGCGAAGATATAGCGCTGCATCTCATCCCATCCGGTGCCGCCATATTCCTTGGGCCAGTGCGGCGCGACCCAGCCTTTCCTGTTCAGGATGCGCTGCCAGGGCAGGGAATATTCCGGCTCGATGAAGACACTCGTCGCAAGGCGCCCCGCTGCCGCAAGGTCAGGCGTCAGATTGTCTCTGAGGAACGCTCGCACTTCATCACGAAAAGCGATATCCTCCGGCGTCAGATTGAGGTTCATGTTTCTGGTGTCTCCCCAAGCGGCGCTTTTTTCTTGTCTTACGAAACCGGGCCGCGTCCGGCGGTGCAAGCTGGCAGAAGTGATAGGCCCCCGGCAAGCGTCATGACTCAAATTCCGGACACTTCCGCGCACAAGTGCGTGCTCAGTCTCGCCCGCGACATCGAACGCGCGGGCCGCGACATGGGGCTTCCCTACATCGCCGTCAGCGCCGACATCAGTGATCCCGCGCCGATGATTGGCCCGGATGGAAAGCCGCTCGCCGAAACGGTTTTCCGCTGGCTGAACCCGGATGTCGAATACTGGAAAGACCGCTCCTTCGCCTTGCGCGCCAGCCTTATCCAGGTGTTCCGCGTCTGTGCCGAGCCGTTCTATTTCCACGAAGGGCGCCACCACAGCTGGCGCACGGTGCGCGCGCTTGAGGAAATCAACGCGCTTCACAATCCGCAGGACTACGCCGCCCACGGCATCGGCGGCGCCATCGCTGCACCCATCCATTCCCCGCTGGGCGCCATCGGTGCCGTCGTCTGGGCAACAGGCGACGCGGCGCTCGATGTGCCTGCCATTTTTGCCGCACGCGCGGGAGAGCTTCACCTCCTGTCCCTGAAATTCATCTCAGCCTACCGCGACGCTGTGCAGGTTCACGGCCCGGCTGAGGCGGTGGAGTTCACGCGCCGTGAAATCCAGTGCCTGAAATGGGCCGCCGCCGGAAAGACCGATGCCGAGATCGCCACCATCATGAGCGTCTCGGTGCCCACCATCCGCTTTCACATGACCAATGCCAGCCGAAAGCTCGGCGTCTCCGGCCGCTCACAGACCATCCGCCTCGCCACCAATCTCGGCTATATCGGCCCGGCCTGACCTTCGCTGCCGCAATCTTCTGAGTCGCCGGTTGCGCGCGCAAGTCCGCTGCAGAGCGTTGCGGCTTCTTCACCGCCCACCAGGCGCGCAAGCTCCCGCGTGGCTTCCCCGTCCAGCGGCGATGTGGCCAGCACCTTGCGATACCATTGCTCCGCCCCCGGACGATCACCGGCTGCTTCCTTGCGCCGCGCGATGGCACTGCCCAGCCGTGCCTGCCACGGGCGCACACGTGCAGGTTCCATGTCATAGGCCGCGTCCATCGAGGCATAGGCGCGCTCGAAATAGGGCAGGGCCTCACCGGGCTTGCCTGAGAGTTCGAGCACGTCGCCAACATTGATCAGGACGCCCCAAGCATCCGGATCAATCGCCAGTGCCGTTTCATACGCTGCCAGCGCCGCCTCGAGTTGCCCGTCAGCGCTCAGCACCAGGCCGAGCGCCTTGTAGGAGTATGCATCCTGCGGCGCCCGCTTCACAGCTTCGCGCGCAAGGCCGAGTGCGCGCTGCACCTGCACCTGCGCTTCCGGCAAGACGAGACGCCCGGCCGCCAGCGCTTCGCCCAGGCTGCGAAATTCGCCGTTGGTGTCTGCCGCGCTCGTCGGCCAGCGCATCGCGCGCTGCACCAGCGCATTGGCCAGCCCGGCAAGCGCCTTCGCATTGCTGGGCTCTGCCTCGGCGATGCGCTCGTAAAGAGCGATGGCGGCTTCATTGTCCTGCAGCGTGTACTGAAAATAGAAATCGTCTGCGCGGGAGATTAGCTGCTGCGAGCCGCCCGGTGCAGCGTCCGGCGCCCGGCTCAGCCATGCCGCCCCAGCCAGCCCCGCACAAATCAGAACACCCGCGGCCACAAGAATAGCCAGCGACGGCCGGCGCGCAGTCTCGGGCATCGCCGCGGTCGCAATTAACCTGTACCCGCGCTTCGGAATCGTCTCGATATAGCGCGGCGCTTTTGGATCATCGCCCAGCGCCTTGCGCAGTTTGGAAACCGCCCGCGCCAGCGTGTCTTCCGCCACCGTCACGCCCGGCCAGATTTCCGCAAAGATTTCTTCCTTCGAGAATACACGCGAAGGGGAGCTTGCCAGCAGGACAAGCAGGTCCGCCGTCTTCGGCTCCAGCCGCCGGCGATTGGCGCCCTGGTTCAGCTCACCGGTGGCGGGGTCAAGCGACCAGAGGCCAATGCGGATCGTCCTTGCCTCGGTCACGCAAAAAACTCCTGCAGATACGGGGCCGTCAGGAAAAAGGGAGGAAAAAATCCGGCCTGTGCCATGGCAATTCGCTCGCTGAAGGTCCTTGTCACGGCGTCTGGTGCAGGTCCATCTGCCCTCCAATTTCAGGAAAGTCACCGATGCATTTCATGTCCCGGCTCTCTGGCGCCGCCCTGATGTTCCTCTCAGCGCTTGCGTTGCCTGCCTGCAAGAGCCCGCCGACCGAAGCCGGCCTCTTCCCGGCCGCCAGCCTGCAGGCAGATTTCGACCAACTTTACGCGTCCCTCAAGGCTGCGCATTTCGACCTCTACATCCACCGGTCGCCGGCCGAGTATGACGCCCTTCATGCCGACATGCGCGCCGCGCTGACCGAACCCATGACGAAGACCGAAGCTGAAATCCGGTTCCAGAAGTTCATGGCCTTCGGCCGCGTGGCGCATTCCAATATCGCGTTTCCCTCGGCTGACTGGCAGGCCTACCGCGCCGAAGGTGGCACAGCCTTGCCCCTGTCGATCCGCTATATTGGTGACCGCCTGATGATCGCCTCGGACATGACCGGCAACAGCCCCTCTCTCGCCGGCGCCGAGATCCTCTCGCTGAACGGTGTTGCCGCCGCCGAGCTCGAAGCGCGCCTGTCCGCAAACCTCTCCGCCGACAACACCTACCTCGCCCGCACGATGCTGGAATTCCGCTTCATCCCGCTCCTGTGGCTCGAACTCGGGTCTCCGGCTGAGTATGTGCTTGAACTGGCAGACACCGAAGGAGCCCGCCGCACCGTCACCGTGCCGGCCCTCCCGCGAGACCAGCTCGCCGCCGGCGATGC
>DNFL01000054.1:10445-15834 GCA_003486945.1 Hyphomonas sp.
GAACTGGACTGGGACGAACGGCGCTACGAAATCATGAGCAACATCGGCTATCTCCGGCCCGGCCCGTTCTACAACAACGAACCCGGCGCCGAAGACATGTGGGACAATTCCGCCTTCACCGCCTTCATCGACGAAGCCTTCAGCGCGTTCCTCGCCGCAGATGTTCCTGCCGTGCTGATCGATATCCGCGCAAATCCCGGCGGCGACAATTCCTTCAGCGATCACATGGTCGCCTGGTATGCCGATCAGCCTTTCCGGTTCGGATCCAACTTCTTCATCCGCGTCAGCCAGCAGGCGGCAGCTTCCAACGCCCGCCGCCTGACGCCCGGCGACACGGTATCGATTTCCGCGCGCTTCGCTGCCGCCTTTGCCGATGCCGCGCCTGGCGACATCATCGACTTCGATCTCGGCGACACGCCGCCGCGCGACGGCCCGCGCTATGAAGGCCGGGTCTACCTGCTGATCGACCGGCACTCCTATTCCAACACGGTCACCGTCGCCGCGCTGTCCCAGGATTATGGCTTCGCCCGCATTATCGGCGAGGAGACATCAGACCTCGCCAGCACGCACGGAGCGATGGAACAATTCACCCTGCCGCGTACCGGCATCGTGGTAAATTTTCCGAAAGCCCACATCATCCGCCCGAGCGGTGACATCGCCTCGCGGGGTGTTATCCCGGAAGTCGAGATCATCGCGCCCTTGCGCTCCGCACAGGATGACTCCCTTGCCGCAGCGCTCGGCATGATCCGCCGTGAAGTCGAGGTGCAATGAGCATGCATTTGCATCGATTGGTGTAAGCCTTTCGCAACAGGCGCCGTGAAACTCTGCGCCCATGCTGCGTACACCCACATTCTCGTCCGGAAACGGATCGCTAACCATGGCAGAGCCCCCTCAGCCCTTGATCGCCGGCATTGATGCCGGCGGCACCACGTTCAAGTGCGCGGTCGCTGCGCCGGACGGCCGGTTGCTCGCCACCCAGCGCGTGCCGGTCACCACACCGGAGGCGACGATTGGCGGCTGCGTCGATTTCTTCCGCTGGGAGATGAAGGAGCGCGGCGCAAGGCTCGGCGTGCTCGGCATCGCTAGCTTCGGCCCCATCGATGTCGATCCCGCCTCGCCGGACTACGGCACCCTGTTCGCCACGCCGAAGCCCGGCTGGGCAGGCACGCGGCTGTCATCGCGCTTTTTTTCCGCCCTCGGTGTGCCGGTTGTTCTGGATACGGACGTTAATGGCGCGCTCGCCGCTGAGGTAGACCGCGGCGCCGCCAAAGGTCTGTCGAGCGCGGCCTATATTACCGTCGGCACCGGTATCGGTGCGTCCGTCTGGTCCGCCGGCGGCTTCCTTGGCAAGCCCTCGCATCCGGAGTTCGGCCATATCCGTGTGGAGCGCCATCCGGACGACCTCGCCTTTCCCGGGACCTGCAGTTTCCACGGTGCCTGTCTCGAAGGCCTCGCCAGCGCGCCCGCGCTCGCCGCCCGCTTCGGACCGCCGGAAGCTCTGCCTGCGGATCATTCCGCCTGGGAGATCGAGGCCCACTACCTCGCGCAGGCCTGCGCCACGCTCTACCTTTCCGCCCGTCCGCAGCGCATCCTGCTGGGCGGCGGCGTGATGCTGGCCGAAGGCCTTGTCCCGAAAGTGCGCACCGCGTTTGGCCGCGCGCTGAACGGCTATCTCGGCCTCACAGAAGGCGATATCGAAGCCCTGATCCAGCGCCCGGCCCTCGGCGACGATGCCGGCCTCTTCGGCGCCATCACCCTCGCCCGCCAGGCGATGGCGGCCGGCGACTGGAGCGGGTGAGGGGAATCGAACCCCCGTCGTCAGCTTGGGAAGCTGCTGCTCTACCATTGAGCTACACCCGCGCGCCGGGGGTATTTGAGCCGGAACCTGTGGCTGCGCAAGACCCGCCTTTGCAGACTGGCGCGAGCGACCGCAGCCGTGTAAATGGCCCCAAATGAACGGATTTCTTGCAGTTGCCCTCGGCGGCGCCCTTGGCGCCAGCCTGCGTCACGGCGTTGGCCTCCTCAGTGTGCGCCACCTGCCGCAGGGCTGGCCGTGGGGCACGTTTGCCGTGAATATCCTCGGCGGCCTCGCCATGGGCGTGCTGGCCGGCTGGCTGGCGCAGCGCGCCGAAGGCACCAGCCAGGACGTGCGCCTCTTCCTCGCCACCGGCATTCTCGGCGGCTTCACCACCTTTTCAGCCTTCTCCCTCGAAGTGATGAATTTCATCCGCGCGGGCGAAACCGGCAGGGCCGCCGCCTATGCGGGCCTGTCGGTCGTGCTCGCCTGCGCCGCGCTTGCCCTTGGCCTCATTCTCGCAAGAAAGCTCTTCGCATGAGCGGCCAGATCATCACCGAAATCGTCTCCGCCAAGGAGGCTGACACCCGCCTCGACCGCTGGATCAAGCGGCGCGTGCAGCTGACGCAGGGCCAGATCGAGAAGATGCTGCGCACCGGCCAGATCCGCGTCAACGGCGCGCGCGCCAAGGCCAGCCAGCGCCTAGAGGAAGGCCACGAGGTGCGCCTGCCGATCTTCAGTACAGAAACAATGGCCCCCAAGGCCCACCACGCCGCGCGCGCCAGCGCGGAGGACAAAGCCTTCCTCGAGTCGCTCATCATCTATGAGGATGACGACATGATGGCCCTGAACAAGCCCGCCGGCATCGCCGTGCAGGGCGGCTCGGGGCAGGGGCGCCATATCGATGGCTTGCTGCTGAGCGTCTATGCTGAGGAGGAGCACCGCCCGGTCCTCGTCCACCGGCTAGACAAGGACACGTCCGGCGTCCTCCTCCTCGCCAAGCATCCGCGTGCGGCCCACCAGCTGGCTGACATGTTCCGCGGCCGCGACATGGACAAGGTCTACTGGGCCGTCACGGTCGGCGTGCCCAACCCGCCGATGGGCCAGATCCGCTGCTGGATGGTCAAAGGTGTTCCGGATGCGGATGAACCTTCGGGCTACCGCCCCTATGATCCGAAAGCCGGCAAGCGCCGTGACGGCGACCGCGAACGCATGATCCGCTCCGCGCAAGGCGTCGAAGGCGCGCGTCACGCCATCACCGACTATAACGTCATCTCCACCGCCGCGCAGAAAGCCGCCTGGGTCGCGCTGCGCCCGGAAACCGGCCGTATGCACCAGCTGCGTTTCCACATGCTGGAAATGGACACGTCCATCCTCGGCGATGCGAAATACAAGTCGCGCCGCGAAGTGCCGCAAGGCCTTGCGCCGGGCCTGCACCTGCACGCCCGCGCCCTCGTCATCCCGCGAGAGCATGGCAAGCCCACCACCATCATCGCGCCGCTGCCGCCGCACATGAAAGAAACCTTTGCCACGCTCGGCTTCCTCGAACAGGAAGCCGGCAAAGACCCGCTGGCGCCTTTCATCTGATGCCCAGACAAACTCAGGAACTACGCCTCGCGATCTGGGACGTCGACGGCACGCTCGTTGACTCGCGCCGCGTGATCCAGACCTGTATGGAAGCCGCCTTCCGCGAGACTGGTCTTCCGCCCCCGGACTATGAGGCGACGCGCAAGATTGTCGGCCTGGGCCTTTACGAAGGCTGCGCCATCCTGGCCCCGCCGGATACTGATCGCGGCCGGCTCGAAATGCTGGTGATGAACTACAAGAACGCCTTCACGCTGCACCGCACGTCAGATGGGTTCCATGAACCGCTCTACGAAGGCGCCCTCGAAACTCTGGAAACCCTGCGCGATGCCGGCTGGCTGATGGCGGTTGCCACCGGCAAATCCCACCGAGGCCTTGCCTCGCTGTTCGCCACGCACGCCATCGAGAAGTATTTCGACACAGTCTGGTGCGCCGATGACGGTCCCGGCAAACCGAACCCGTTTATGGTGGAGCAGGCGATGGGCGCCCTCGGCTGCTCGCCCGGCCAGTCGCTGATGATCGGCGACGCCATCCACGACATCGCCATGGGCCGCGCCGCCGGTGTGCGCTCCTTCGGCGTAAGCTGGGGCTTCGGCCGCGCCGACGAACTGCAAGACGCCGGCGCGCACGAAGTGCACCATGACTTCTGCACACTGAGGGAAAGCCTGAACGTCTTTGCGGCAGGCTAGGAACTACCGGACCGAACTATAGTCCGCCCCCGTCGCGGCAAACCAGTCCCGCCAGAACAGCTTCACCTCCTCCAGCGGTAGGACGTATTGCTGGCGCGGCACAATCCGCGCGGCAACCTCGACCCCGTCCAGCCCCGCCCGCATCGCCGCGAGGTCAGAAGCCACATACTTCTCCGCATCCGCCCCGCTGCGATACATCGAAAAGCCTTTCGAATGCTGCATCAGGTCTGACACGAGGATCAGCCGCCGCGCCGGCACATGGTCCTGGAAATCCGGCCGGTCGCCAATAGTGTAGATCGCCTCCATCAGAGGTGAACTCGGCGCCACCGTATCGCGCAGTGCCTCATCCGCCTTGTCGATCATCGGTGCATGGAATTTCTTCTCCCAAGCCGCCGCGATCATCTTCGGATTCTGGAAAATCGGGTTCGCCTCGTCCGCGCTCCCGGGGGAGCAGACCGAATAGACCGTGACCGGATCAAACGGAGAAGCCGAGTTCGGCACGGCCAGCGTCAGACGCCCATGGCGCGGCATCGCGCGCGCCTCGCCGTCCAGCAGGCTGCGCACCCAGTCGAGATCAGTCGCGTTGAACGGGTCCGACTGGTCGACCAGGATGATCGTATGCGCCGGATCCTGCCGATCGAGGCGGCATCCCGTTTCCTTGTCCGTTCCCGGCGGCTGGTGGATCGCCGCGGCGGCGAACAGCCCAAACACGGAGGTCAGCATGAGCGCAATCGCGCCGCGCCAGAACCAGGGCCCTGCTTCCTTGCGTCTCGGCATCGTCAGCCCGCCTTCTTCGCATTGTCATTGCCGCGCGCATCGCGCACGCGGGCAATTTCGTCGGCCACTTTCTTCTCGATCGACGAAAGGCCCTGCTGCACCTGCTGGATATGTGTTTCCAGCCATTCGCGCGTCAGGTTCAGCGCCGTGATATTCTGGTCGATGGTCTTGATCGCGGCATTCGCCTGGGCGCGTTCCTTCGCATAGTCGAAGGGCGGCAGTTGCGGCGTCAGGATTTCGTCGAAGTAGGCCGGGCAGGCAGCCTGCTCGCCCAGCTTGTCGCGCAGCGAGTTGCGCATCCGCCGGTGCGCCTGCCGGTAGGCCACTTTCAGTCCGCGCTCCTGGTCCGCCGCTTTCGAGGCTATCGCCACCGCAATATCGCGCCGCGATTCCAGAAGGTTCATCGCCTTCTCGATTTCCCGCTTCGCCGCCGCATGGCGCGACAGCTGCGTCTCGAACCAGATACGGCTCGCGGAGAAATAGTTCGACAGGTCCCCGCGCAGGTCTTCGCGCAGCTGCTGGCGGCGCTCATAGGCCTTGCGTT
>DNFL01000005.1 GCA_003486945.1 Hyphomonas sp.
ATGTTGATGATGCGGCCATAGCCGGTCTTCGAGCGCATCATGTGACGGGCGCCCGCGCGCATCAGCATGAAGGTCGACGTCAGGTTGACGGCGATGACGTCGTCCCACTGCTCGTCCTTCATGACCATGAACAGGTTGTCGCGCGTGAGGCCGGCATTGTTGACGAGGATATCGATGCCGCCAAACATGCCGGCGGCCTCGGCTATCATCAGCTCGATCGCGTCCGGCCGGGTCAGGTCGGCGCCCGAGAAGGCGGCTGTTACTTTATGATCCCTTTCGAGACTGGATCGAAGCGCTTCGATTTCCTTCGCGTCGCCGAAACCGTTGAGCATCACATTGGCACCCTCGGCTGCGAGGCGGGTGGCAATGGCCTTCCCGATCCCGCTGGTCGATCCGGTAATGAGGGCGGATTTCCCCTTCAACATTCTCGTGTCTCCCTGAGGCGCGGTTGCCAGTGGGTAGGGACGGCGGCGCCCTCTGGCAAGCCTGATCCATCGTTTCGCCCCGAATACAAGGGAGTATGGCCAGATGCCTATCGGAGCTGAGATCAGCGCCTTCGACGCAGCCTTTCCGCGTTTCCTGATGTCGACGGGCGCGGCAGGGTTGATGCTGCTGGCCGCCTCGACGGTCTATGTCCTGCTGACGCCGTGGAAGGAACTCGCGCTCGTGCGCGCCGGAAACACGGCGGCGGGTGTCGCGCTGGCGGGCGCAATCGGCGGGCTTGCCATTCCCATTGCCTCGACGCTGGCTTCTTCCATGACAGTAGAGGGCCTGCTGATCTGGGGCGCGATTGCGCTGCTGATGCAACTGATCGCCTACCGGCTGGTGGACCTCCTGCTGCGCGATATCCCAGGCCGGCTCGCCAAGGATGAAATGGGAGCGGCCATCCTGCTGGCGGGCACAAAGCTGTCCGTTGCAGCAATCCTGGCAGCTGGCCTATGGGACCCCGTGCTGCAAAGGCTATAAGGGCCTGGAATGCGTTCGTTCGACCTCCTCATCTACATTTCCGCCCTGGCGCTGATGGTGCTGGTGCTGTTTGCGCTGGCGCCGGATGCGGATGTTCCGGCACCTGCGCCGCCATCGGATTTTGCCGAGGAGATGGGGCCGTTATTGCCGGATCCTTCGCCGCTCGACGAGATGGTGCTGGTGCAGGTCGGTGAACCGCAGAACGGTGTCGGCACCGCTTTCGCAGTGAACGAAAAAGGCGACTGGCTGACTGCCCGCCACGTTGTCGAAGGCTGCACCAAGGTGACGCTGGAAGTTGCGCCGGGAAACTTCGTGCCGGTTGCCCGGATCAGCGTCGATGACGGGCATGACCTGGCGCTCCTTTCCACAGGCCGCAGCCCTTTTCCTGTGTCTCTGTCCCTCGAAACGCCCTTGCGCGTCGGCACCGAGGGATTTGCGGTCGGTTTCCCGCAAGGCAAGCCCGGTGAACTTGCCACCCGTCTCGTCTCACGTTCGCGCCTTGTCACGCGCGGCCTGCGCGAAGGCGAAGCGCGGATCCTCGCCTGGGCCGAGGTCGGGCGCACGGAGGGACTGAGCGGTACGCTCGGCGGCATATCCGGAGGGCCGATGTTCGATGCAAACGGCGAAGTGCGCGGGGTCATCGTTGCGGAAAGCCCGCGGCGCGGGCGGGTTTACACGACGGCGCCGCAATCCATGGACGCGTTCCTCACCAAGCTGGGCGTCGAGCGCCAGCCCGGCCCTGCCGACAAGTTCGAACTGTCAGGTTATGGCGCGCCTTCCGATAATGCCCGGCGCAGGCTACAGGTGGTGAAAGTCACCTGCGAGGTTTCCCGATGACCGATTTTGCCGCCCGGCTGACCGAAGGCGTGAAACGCTTCGGGCCGCTGTGCGTCGGCATTGATCCGCATCCGGGAATGGTGCCGGCCCTGTTCGGCGGTGATACAGCGCGCGGACTGGAACATTGGGGCAGGGCGCTGGTGGAAGTGGCCGCCGGCAAGGTTGCGGTGGTCAAGCCGCAGTCCGGTTTCTTCGAACGTCTCGGACCGGGCGGAATGGCTGCGATGGCTGCCGTCACGCGCGCCGCGCGCGAGGCCGGGCTGCTGGTGCTGATGGATGCCAAGCGCGGCGATATCGGATCGACCGCCGAAGGCTATGCCGAGGCATTCCTGTCTGCTGGGGCGTTCTTCGAATCGGATGCCCTGACGGTGAACCCCTATATGGGTCTCGATACGCTTGAGCCGTTTGCAAAGCGCGCAGCGGCGCATGGCAAGGGCCTCGTCGTCCTCGTGCGCACGTCCAATCCTGGCGCGGCGGATTTCCAGCTGCTCGATACCGGCGGCAAGCCGCTTTACATCCGAGTGGCCGAAAGCCTGCTGCCGTTGACGGAGCGGCTGATGAGCCCGTGCGGCTGGTCGAACCTGATGATGGTGGTTGGCGCAACAGCGCCGGAAGAGGCCCGGCAGGTGCGCGCAGCGGCGCCCAAGGCCCTGTTCCTGGTGCCGGGTTATGGCGCGCAAGGCGCCGCCGCGCTGGATGCCTGCGCAGGTCTGGTGGACGGGCAGGGCGGTGTGGTCAGCGCGTCGCGGTCCGTCATCTTCCCCAAGGCGGCGGACGGGGCGCAAAGTGTCGATGCTTGGCAAGGCGCCATCGCGGCTGCAATCAATGCGGCGCAGTCCGAGCTCGCAGGCGCGGTCGAAGCCTGATCTGCCAAAAATACAGACTGGCTGCATCTGAAACGGATGCTGCATGCATCCTGCCTTTGCACGCGCAGGGAGAGCCGCATGATATCCGAAATTTCGTTCGACCCGTCAGCACAATCCTGCTGGCGGCCAGCGCGGCGCTCACCTCGGCGTGCGCGCACGAACCAGCCTTGCCTCTGAAAGTGCCGGATGCGTGCGCTCTGGTGCAGGTCCCGGACCCGGATGCAGACTTACAGCTACCCTTCCAGATCGTTCATGGACGGGTCTATGCGCAAGCCTCGGTCAACGGGCAGGGACCGTTCACCTTTGCCATCGATACCGGCGCGAGCGGTCTGGGGCGCGTGGATACCAGCCTGACAACAGAACTGGGACTCTCTATCAGCGGCGCAGCCAGCAACAGTGATGGAGTTACCACCGCTCAGGCAGATACCGTTCAAATCGACGAACTGACTCTTGGTGGAATGACCCTGACAGGCCTCGATTTGATCACGCGCGATTACAATCGGGGCCTGCCTGACGAGGCAGCTATTGCCGGAATCATCGGCCGGGAATTTTTTGCTGACGGGCTGCTTGTGATCGACTTTCCGAATCAGACCGTCTGGTTCAGCCGGAACCGTGCCCTGACGGCGGAGACGCCGGGCGCGCTTCCGTATGAGCGGCCTTTCCGGGTGCCGGTGTCCTTCGGAGACCACACGATTGAAGGAAATCTCGATACCGGGGCCGCCGTCAGCCTGATGGTGCCGCGCAGCCTCTATGACCAGGTCTCGGGCGGTGCGCTGGAAGCGGCTGGCACTGGGCAGCTGAGCAACGGGGAAATCCGTCTGGATCGTGGCCGGCTTGACGGGCCCGTGCGGATTGGAAGTGCAGAAATTTTCGATGTGGATGTACGCGTTTCCGATGAGTTCCCGGAACTGTTTGTCGGCGGGGATGTCCTTCGCAGCTACGTGGTGGCCTTTGATCAACGAGCGAGATTTGCTGCGGTCTGCTCGCCCGGCGGCTGAGACAGGCTGGCGACGCTCCCGCCGCGTCACACCTCGACATTGCAGGCGGAGCAGCTAGTCTCTGCCGACCAAGGACCCCGCCGCCAGGACGGCCGGGCCAGGATCGGGAGGCACATCGTGAACATCAGGAACTGGCGCAGCTGGGTAGCCCCGGCGATTCTTGCAGGCTCGGCGATCCTGCTGACCGGTTGCGGCGAGCGCGGCGTGCGCACCGCCGAACCGGAAGGCTTTGCAGCGGTTGATACCGCGCGGATCTCCACCGCCAGCGCGGGCGAAGAATGGCTCACCTATGGCGGCACCTATGACGAGCAGCGCCATTCCAAGCTCGACCAGATCAGCACGGCGAATGTCGGTGAACTGGGTGTGGCCTGGACTTATGACCTCGCCACCAATCGCGGCGTTGAATCGACGCCCATCGTGGTCGACGGCGTGATGTACGTGACCTCCGCCTGGTCGGTGGTCTATGCACTCGATGCCAAGACCGGCGCGGAAAAGTGGGTCTATGATCCGGGCGTTGACCGCGCCGTCGGCGTCAAGGCTTGCTGCGATGTCGTCAACCGCGGCGTCGCTGTCTACGATCGCAAGGTGTTTGTCGGCGTCATCGACGGACGGCTTGAAGCGCTGAATGCCGAAACCGGGCAGCTGGTCTGGAGCACCGTCACGGTCGACCAGTCCAAACCCTATACGATCACCGGCGCGCCGCGTGTCGTCGATGGCAAGGTGCTGATCGGCAATGGCGGCGCCGAACTTGGTGTGCGCGGATACCTCTCCGCCTATGACACGAGCTCCGGCGATCTCGTCTGGCGTTTCTACACAGTGCCGAACCCGATCAAGCAGCCCGACGGCGCGGCGTCTGATGATGCGTTCGTCAAGGTCGGCAATGTCAGCTGGGGTGATACCGGCGCGTGGACGACCGATGGCGGCGGCGGCACGGTCTGGGATTCGATTGTCTATGACGAAGTGAACAAGCAGATCATCTTCGGCGTCGGCAATGGCTCGCCCTGGAACCGGACGTTCCGGGATCCGGCCGGCGGCGACAATCTCTTCCTCTCGTCCATCGTTGCGGTGGATGCCGCGACCGGCGCCTACAAGTGGCACTTTCAGACGACGCCCGGCGATAACTGGGACTATACCGCCACGCAGACCATCATCCTCGCAGACCTGCCGCTCGGCGAAGGCGGCGCCCCGCGCCGTGTGGCGATGCAGGCTCCGAAGAACGGCTTCTTCTACGTGGTCGATGCGGCCACCGGTCAGTTCCTCTCGGGCGATGCCTTCGTTCCGATGAACTGGGCGACCGGGCTTGATGCCAATGGCCGGCCGATCGAGAACCCGGCAGCGCGGTATTCGAAGGCGCCCTTCGAACAGACACCGGGCCCGCTCGGCGCGCACAACTGGCAGCCGATGGCGTTCAGCCCGCAGACCGGCCTCGCCTATATCCCGGCGCAGGAAATTCCGCAGGCCTATGCCGAAGATCCGCGCTTTGCTTCTCGCCCGACGGGTTGGAATACGGGCATCGACTTCTCCGCCGGTGTGCCGCCGATTGCGCCGCCGGAAGTTGCAAAGATGCTGCGCTCGACCCTGAAGGGCCGGCTGATCGCCTGGGACCCGGTTGCCCGCAAGCAGAAATGGTCGGTCGAGCATGACAATGCCTGGAATGGCGGCGTGCTTTCCACCGCGGGCGGCCTCGTCTTCCAGGGCAAGCTCAACGGAGACTTCGCGGCCTATAACGCGGCGACCGGCGAGAAGCTGTGGAGCCATCCGCTGAAATCCGGCGGCGCGTCCGGCCCCGGCACCTACATGATCGATGGCGAACAGTATGTGACCATCACCACCGGCTGGGGCTCCGCCTTCGCGTTGGCGGCCGGCTTCGGCTTCGATGCGAAAGTCTCGCCCTCGGTCGGCAAGGTCGTCACCTTCAAGCTCGGCGCAACCGGCGAGATTGCCGACACCGGCCTGGCGCCGGTGGAGAAGACACCGAAGGCTGCCGCGTTCGGCAGCCTTGCTACCATCGCCGAAGGCACGGTGCACTATGCGCGCAACTGCGCAGTCTGCCACGGCCCGCTCGGCATCTCGTCCGGCGTGCTGCCGGACCTGCGCTGGTCGGCGATCACCGGCAACAAGGATGCGTGGAAAGGCGTCGTGCTGGATGGCAACCTCGCCGCCAACGGCATGGTGTCCTTCGCAGATTATCTGACGCCGGATGAAGCCGAAGCGATCCGTTCTTACGTGCTCGCGCAGGCACATGCGGCGGCGAAAGCAAACGGCGGCAACTAGTTTGCCCTCACATCAGGCGGCGCCGGAGCCTTCGGGTTCCGGCGCCTGCTTTTGTGGACGGGTGCAAACGCACTGGCGCCGGGGCCCTGCGGGCTGTATCCTGCGCTCATGCACATCCTCCTCGGACTTCTTGGCATCCTGGTTGCCATCGGCGTGTGGGTCTGGCGCCTGCAGATGGCAAAGCGCGGGCTTGATGTTGCCGTGGACGTTGCCCAGACGGTTGCGAATGCGCCGCGCAGACTGGCGTTCAAGTACAAGATGGGGAAGGGCGGGCTCGACCTGATCGACGACCCGCGCGAGGCCGCCTCGATCATGCTGGTACTCGTGGCGCTGGGTCGCGGCGGGGATTTGACGGACCGCCAGTCGCAGGTGATCGAAAGCGAGATCCGCGAGCATTTCCGGGTGAATGTTTCCGACGCTGAAGAACTGGCCGCGCATGCGGCTTGGGTGGCGAGAACCTGCCCGCCGCCGGAAGAGGCGATGCGCACGCTCAGCCGCAAGATCGTCAACGCGCCGCAACTTGGTCCCAAGGAAGTCGTCGACCTGGACGCGATGTTGGTCGCTGTCTCCGAAGCCGAGGGGCTGCCGACGCGCGGACAACTCGTGCTGCTGCAGGTCTACCGCGACCTCGCCGGCCTCAAGACCTGAGCTTGCGCG
Organism: Hyphomonas sp.; assembly: GCA_003486945.1. Taxonomy (GTDB): domain Bacteria; phylum Pseudomonadota; class Alphaproteobacteria; order Caulobacterales; family Hyphomonadaceae; genus Hyphomonas. Next base: position 6,599 of record DNFL01000005.1, read on the forward strand.
ACCCGAAGCGCTGGTTTAGGCCACACGCCCATGACCTATGAAGCCCGCGTCTGGAACGACAACTGGATGAACTTTTCCGTGCTGCGGCACGGCGCCTTTGACGGCTTTCTGGTCACGTCGAAAAACTCGGGCACCCATTGGGTGAAATACATGTTTGCGATCGCGCTCGCGGACACTTACGGCATCGAGCGCCCGAAGTATTTCTCCGAGAATGCCGTGCGCCCCTATATCGGTTGGCCGAAGGATGACCCGGTCTTCCCGCAACTGCCGCGGCTCGCCTTCAGCCACACCATTCCGCACCGCCTCGCCGACTGGGGCTGGGCGCGCGGCATGGCGGGGCTGCCGCACTATGCGCTGTGCATACGCCACCCGATGGCGATCCTCGCCTCGCATCACGCCAAATGGGAATACGACATCAAGGTCGACTGGCTGGAATATCTCAGCGGGGACCCGGACGGGAAACGCTACCGGTGCGATCTCTACTGGCTGGCGCGGTTCTGGAACCGCTGGGGGGAAGTGGAGACGCGCCACCCTCAGTCGATCCTGCGCGTGCACTATGAGCAGACGCGCGCAGATCCGCGCAGCACGCTGCAGGCGATTGCCCGGCATTGGGGCATCGAGCTGAAGCCGGAAGCGATCGAAGCGGCGCTCATCGAAGGCACCAAGGAAGCCATGGCGCTAAAGGTCGATCCGGAAGCCGAGCCGAACGTGTTGCAGAACCGGCAGGCGGCGCTTGAGGAGCTTTTCTCGGGTGAGGCGATGGATATCTACACGCGCCGTGTGAAAGAGCTTTTCCGCTACGATCTCGGCTACGACTTTTTCACGCCGCCTAAGTCTTGAGATAGCCGCTGGAGCGTCCGTCGGGGCCGTAACTGATCCACCAGGGTTCGGCTTTCGCCTGTTCCTCGAGTTTCAGGAAAAGCGGGTCTGCCAGTATGGCGGCGGCATAGTCCGCCGCAGCGCCGGTCAGTGGCAGGCCGTATGTGCGAAAGCGGGTGACGACCGGCGTGTAGAACGCGTCCGCTGCGGACCAGGCACCGAACAGGAACGGGCCACCCTTGCCGTATTTCGCGCGCAGGCCCGACCACATCGTCTGCAGGCGGGCAATGTCGGCTTCGAGGGCAGGGGTCATGGCCGGCGCCGGATGGCGCGCGCGGATGTCCATCGAGCACATGCTGCGGATCGTCTGGAAACCGGAATGCATCTCGCTGGAGACGGCGCGGGCAATGGCGCGGGCTTCGGCGTCCAGCGGCCAGACTTCGCCGGGCTGGGCCCACTCTGCGATGAACTCGGCGATGGCGAGGCTTTCCCAGATTTCGATCCCGTCCCAGATCAGCAGCGGCACCTTGGCGGTGGGGCTGATTGATTTGAGCTTTGCGGTCGTCTCGGGAAAATCGAGCGGGACGATGATTTCCTCGACGGGCAGGTTCACCTTGCGGGCTACCAGCAGCGGGCGGATCGACCAGCTGGATTAGTTGAGATTGCCGGAGATGAACTGCCTCATTGGGGTTTGCCTTCGCCGATGGCCCAACGGGTTTCGTTGATGGTCACGCGGCCGAAGACGCCGGCTTTGGAATAGGGGTCCTGGGCATTGAGGGCCTTGGCAGCTTCAAGGCTTTCGGCTTCCAGAAGGAAGACCGAGCCGATCATTGCGCC
>DNFL01000208.1 GCA_003486945.1 Hyphomonas sp.
AAGCGGTAACGCTGGCGACTGAAGCGGTCCTTCTGGCTGCAACCGGAAAAGCTGGCGTTCGGGTGCCCGAAGTCCTCCACGTTTCCCCGCCGGGCAGCGAACTGGGCGAGGCCTTCGTCATGCGCCGTGTTTCGGGCGAAACCCTCGGCCGAAAAATCCTCCGCGATGAAGAATTCCAACTCGCCCGCACGCGGCTGACCAAGGATTGCGGCGAAGCGCTCGCGCGGATACACGCCGTCCCCGCCGCAGGTTTTGAAACGCTTCCACGCAGTCTCGGCGCCGATCAGATCGCAAAATATGAAGCCGTCTATCACAGCTTCAATCTTCCCCGTCCCGTGCTGGAACTCGCATTCGCCTGGCTGAAAGCCCATGCGCCGGAACCTGCGACACCCGTCCTCGTGCACGGCGACTTCCGCCTCGGCAACCTGATCGTCGATCAGAATGGTCTCAGCGCCGTGCTCGACTGGGAACTCGCCCATATCGGCGACCCGCGCGAAGACATTGCTTGGCTCTGCGTCAACTCCTGGCGCTTCGGGCATACCGAAAAGCGCGTCGGCGGATTCGGTGATCTGTCTGAACTCCTGGACGCCTATGCCGCAGCTGGTGGCCAGCGATTTACGCCAGCGGAGATCGACTGGTGGGAAATCATGGGCAGCCTGAAATGGGGCGTCATGTGCATGACCATGTACGGCGCCTACAAGACAGGCGCCGACCCCAGCGTCGAACGCGCCGCCATCGGCCGGCGTGTCTCGGAAAACGAGATAGACCTCATCAACCTGTTCGAAGGACTGGGCCGCCATGCATGACGCACCCTCCGCGAAGGAACTGATCGAAGCCGTCAAATCCTTCATCGACAATACCGCCGCGCCGCAGCTCACCGGCCATGCCGCTTTCCATGCGCGCGTCGCCTCGAACGCGCTCGGGACCGTGCTGCGCGAACTCGAGATCCGCCCCGCCGCCGAAGCCGCCGAAAAGGCCCGTCTCGAAGCGCTGCTCGGAACATCCGGCGGGACCGCCAACGCTCTTAACCAAAAACTCTGCGAGGAAATCCGCGCTGGCCGCATGGACCTGGCAACAGAAGGTCTTCTTTCGCATCTAAAATCGACCACAATTGCCCAATTGTCTGTCGACCAGCCGGGCTATTCGGGGTTAAAGACCGCGGCCCGCTGATACGGGATACCGCGAGTTGATGAAACGATACCTGCCGATCTTTCTGTTTGCCATCCTGCTGGTCGTGGCCATTGCGGCCGCAGTCTGGTCGATGCGGCCGCGTGAGCCGATCACGGTCGCCGCACTTGCGGATTTCGACTATGCTGCGCCGGAAAGCTGGGCTGTACGCCCGGCATCACCGCCGCCCGCCGTGTGGGAATCGGGATGGGATATCGACGTGCTGCTGCTTTCAGCAGATACCGCCATTGAATCCGGGGAAATTGAAACCGAAGAGCGTCGCGTGCAGGCCTCTTCGAAATCACTCGACACGATCTCCACTGCATTCAACGACATCGGGCCGGTTTATGCGCCACTGCTCCGCCGCGAAAGTCTTGGAGCAGACGCTGCCGCTGCGCTCGCCCGGTACATTGAGGAAGACAATCGCGGCCGCGCATTTGTTGTTGCGACGGACACAATTCTGCCAGCAACCTTTGTCGAAACGCTCGGGGCTGACAAATTGCTGCGCGACCGCTTCGCTGGCGTGATGGCGTTTGGGGAAACGCCGGATGCAGCCGGCTTTGCTCAGGGCACCAACATGCAAAGTGTCTGTTCGCGCCGCTACGATGAAACAGGTGCGTGCACCCAGGTGATTGAGCTGCGCCGCTCAGGCAGCATCTACATTGTGGCGGGCGAAAACGAACCGGGCAATTCGCTGGTCGGTGGTTTCACAGTCTGGCTGCACGGCAACGCTTCAAAACTTGCAGAGCCACTCGGCGATCTTGAAGAGATCGAGATCGTAGAGATCCAGAAAGCTCCCGAAGGCAACTAGAGCTTCAGTCCTTGGGTTGATTTTCAGGAGCGGCCTGTCGGAACGCATCAAGCGCCCGGCTGGCTTCATCCAGCGCCACAAGGCGCGGGAACGCGGAAAGATCCACATTGAACCGCCGGGCGTTCGCGACTTGAGGCACCAGTACGATTTCCGCAATCGTCGGCGCATCCCCGAAAAGGAAAGGACCGGCCGGCAACTCCGCCGCCATCGTCTCCAGCGCAGCGAAACCGCGAAGGATCCAGTCATGATACCAGCGGCTCACAGCCGCCTCGTCTGCCCCGAAGTCCCGGCGCAGCACAGCGAGCGGGCTTAGATTGTTCAGCGGATGGATATCGCACGCAATCACATCCGCGAACGCGCGCGCCTGCAATCGCGCCCATGGATCTTTCGGCAACAGCGCGGGCCCCGGAATGGTCTCGTCTATCCATTCAATGATGGCGAGTGACTGCCCCGCAACTCGTCCGTCCACCTCAATCGCCGGTACGCGCATCTGCGGATTCAAGGATTTGTAGTATTCCGACAATTGTTCGTCAGTTCCCGGAAGAATGTTCACCGGCACTCGCTCGTATTCAGCGCCCTTCAGGTTAAGCGCAATACGCACGCGGTAAGCGGCGGAGGAGCGCCAATAGTCATAAAGCCGGATCATGCGAGTTCCTCCAGCTCCAGAACCTGCAACAAGGCTTCGCGCGCGCCGCGGCATTCGTCCGCAAAGGTGGGGTCCGCAATGTCTGCCGGCGACAGCCGGTCCCGGTAAGTCGCGCGAACAACAGCCTGCAATTCGTTGATGCGTTCCTCATCGAGCAGCACGCCCTGATGACACGCATCGATCTGGCCGGGTGTCATCACCACTCTCAGGCGCAGGCAGGCAGGTCCACCGCCATTGCGCATGGACTGGCGCACGTCGACATACTCAACGCGCCCGATGGGACCATTTGAATTCACAAGTCGCTCGCAGTAGGCGCGCGTTGATTTCATTTCCAAAGTTTCGGTCGGCGCAACGAGCACGAGCCGGTCTTCGTCCGGGAACTGAAGAAGTTGCGAGTTGAACAGGTAGGATGAAATAGCATCCTTAAGCGGCACCTCCGCATCCGGCACCATCACAGGCTGCAATTCAAACCTGCCTTTCGCCGCCTTCCGCAGATCTGACAGCGCCGCCGCCGTATCTTCAAACGCAAACTCATGGAAGAACAGCGTATCGAGCGCGCCGACACACACGACATCGTTGTGAAACGCCCCCGCTTCGATTGCCCGCTTTGCCTGACGGGCAAACACCGTGCGGGCGCTGTCCAGGCCATGCACGCGCGCGACGGATTCCGATGCGAGCCGGGTCTGGCGCGCCGGAAATCCAGCCGTCGACTCGCCTGCCTCCCGTCCGAACACGAATAATTCCACACCGGGCGCGCCATGCTCGGCACACAAGCGAACGTGGTTGGCCGCGCCCTCATCCGCAAAATCCGCATGCTCCGGCAATGCCCCATGAACCGCGAAATGCTCCTCCTGCTGGAATATGGAAATCAGCGACGCTGTTGTGTCCGGATGCTCCTGGCTGCGGTGCAGCATGGTCGAAAGGTTCGCCGCCGTCAGATGCAGCCGTCCGTCCGATGTATCCGCCGAAGGGGAAACCGTCGCGGCATTCGCCGTCCACATGCTGCTTGCCGAGTAAGCAGCTTTCAGGAGTTTCGGCGCGGCCTTCGCGGCCGCCTCAATGATCTGCACGTCCGTGCCTGAGAATCCCGCCGCTACGAGCAGATCGAAATTCGGGCGTCCCAATGGCGGCAAAACGCCTTGCACCAAACCCGCGCGCACCAGGCGGCGCATCTTCTCCAGCCCCTGCACCGCCGCTTCGCGCGGGTTGGATACATCGCCGGCATTCTTCGCGCTCGCGAGGTTTCCATCCGACAGACCGCCATAATTGTGGTTCGGCCCGATCAACCCATCAAAATTGACCTCCACCGCAAAGCTCATGCTCGCGCCTCAACAATCCATGCAGCTGCCTTGAGCCGCGTACTTCCTGTTTCGCCTGCAAGCTCCCGCACACGCGCAACCAAGGCGGCTTTTACCGGCGCGGCATCAATTCCCTGATCAGCCATCGCGCGCGCGAGCGGACCGATCTCCATCATGAAATCAGCGGTCTCTTCCGCCGAAGCGCCCGGAAGTTCCATCAGGCCTTCCCAGGGAGAAACCCGAACCCCAGACCATCCGCTCTCGGACAAAACGCTCTCGACCACCGCGTTGTCGCCGAACGCGAAAGGGCCCGGCGCTCCGGGCGGCGGCGGCGCGGGCGCTTCCTTGAGGAAAGGCATCGCCGTCGCGATCGGAAGCAGCGCCCATTCATTCACCGCCAGCGGTTGCCAGCACGCAAAGACCAGCCGTCCACCCGGCGCCATCCCGGCTCTGATATTATGAAAGGCCTTGGCCGGCTGCGCAAAAAACATCACACCAAAGCGCGACACAGCGATTTGCGCCAGCTCTGCAGGGCGCCAAAGCGAAGCATCCGCCACTTGAAACTGTGCGCCCAGCCCCTCAGCATCCGCTCGCTGCCGGGCGAGCTGCACCAGCGGCGCCGAGATATCCACACCCGTCACCTGCGCGCCAGCGCGCGCCAGCATCAGTGACAGCGCGCCCGCGCCGCAGCCGATGTCAATCGCCGTCTCGCCTGCCTCCGGCCGCACCGCGTCAACAACCGCGATGGCAAACGGCCGAAGCATTGCGTCCAGCCGCTCAGCATCGCGCACCCACTTCTGCCCGGCGGGGCCGTTCCAGTAGTCGTTCTGCGCAGAGTTATCCATTTGATCCTCTCAGGAGGGAAATCCGGGTGCGGACATTCTTGCCGCCTTGTCCGACAGCTGGCTCGCCTGCGGCCAGGCGCAATAGTCCGCCGCATAGTACGCCCCCGGCCGGAAGTTGCCCGACAGGCCCGGACCGCCAAACGGCATTGCACCGCTCGCACCTGCCGTCGGCCGGTTGCGGTTCAATACGCCGGCACGCATCCCTGCATAGGCCGCCTCCCATCGCGGATCATCGTCGCACACCAATCCGCCCGATAGGCCATATTTCGTTGCATTTGCGCGCGCGATGGCCTCTTCGAACGTCTTTACCCGGACGATCTGCATCAGCGGTCCGAACAATTCCTCATCCGGAACATCATCCGCGCCTGTGACATCCAGTACGCCGGGACTGACAAACCCACCGCCTCGCTCAAGTCCGGCGAGCGGCAGCAGCGCCTTGCCGCCATGCCCGAGGATCGCCTGCTGGAACGCGGTCGCCTGCTGGCGCGCTCGCTCGGATACCAGCGGTCCCATGAAGATGCCCGGCTCGTCCCACGCGCCGATCTTGATCCCTCTGGCCCGCGCAATAATCGCTTCAACGACTGCATCTCCAAACTTGCCCTCTGGCAAGATCACGCGCCGCGCGCAGGAACAGCGCTGGCCCGTCGTCAGGTATGCGGACTGCGCTGCGATATCCGCCGCCGCATCGACATCCGCCGGGTCCCAGATGATCAGGGGATTATTGCCGCCCATCTCCAACGCCAGGATCACATCCGGCCGCCCGGCAAAATGGCGATGGAAGAATACGCCTGTCGCGGCAGAGCCCGTGAACAGGAGGCCGTTGATGTCCTGGTCAATCAGCGCACCACCAGTTTCGCGCCCGCCATGGATGATGTTGAGGCATCCTGGCGGCAGGCCTGCCGCCTCGAAACACTCCGCCAGCAGCGCAGCGACGCCCGGCGCAAGCTCAGACGGCTTGAACACGCAAGTGTTCCCCGCAAGCAGCGCCGGCACGATATGCCCGTTCGGCAGGTGGCCCGGAAAATTGAACGGCCCGAACACAGCCATCACACCATGCGGTCGGTGCGTCAGGCGAGAAGAGCCAAACGCCGCGCCCTCCATCTTCTCGCCCGCTCGTTCCTTTTGCGCCGCGACCGACACCGCGATCTTCGCCTTCATTGTCGCCGCTTCGCCTTGCGAATCCCAAAGCGCCTTGCCCATTTCGCGGCTGATCGTTTTGGCGATTGCGTCTGCGCACTTGCCGATTGCCTCAGCATATCGCTCCATCACCGCGGTGCGATCGGCCTGCGAAGTGCGCGACCAGCTTGTAAAGGCCTTGCGGGCAGAGGCGACTGCTGCGGCAACATCCCGTCCGTCTGCGGACGACCCTTCCCAAACGATACTGCCCGTGGCCGGACAGGTTTTCGAAAAGGCTGGCCCTCCGCCTGCGCGCCACTTGCCGTCAATGTAAACGCCGTCTGCCATCACTTGCTCCGCATCCAGACACGCGCCTGCGCTCCGGGCTTCAGTTTCAGCGCGTCCAGTACATCTGCGGGAACGACAAGGTTCGATTCGTCCCTACGCACGAACTTTCCGAGTGAGACCCGGAAATCCGGCAGCTTGTTGCTCGACAGCATGCCCTGGCGCGCTTCATCGTCTCCGCTGGTTTCACCTTCAACAACGGTCACCAACCGGCTTTCCTGGATGGTCCGGATATGTCTGCGCTGCGCCGCCACGAGCGGACCGCCATCAAAGATGTCCACCGTCCGGTCGAACTCGAAGCCCTCCCATTGCAGCAGCTTGTATGCGCCCACGCCATCAGAATGGCACCGCCCGATCACTTCGCGCGCTTCGGGCGGCAGAAGGTCCACATAGATTGGATACCGCGGCATCAGGTCGACAATGAACTGATTGTCCGTAATGGCGGACAGCCGGTCTGCCTCAGCGAAATCCATCCGGAAGAAATGCCGGCCAAGGCACTCCCAAAACGGCGACACGCCCTGATCGTCGACAACGCCGCGCAGCTCCGCCAGCACCTTGTCACTGAAACGCTCAGGCACCGCCGCCATCAAAAGGTAACGCGACTGCGCGGCCAGCCGCCCTGCACCACCGCCGCGGTGGTCAGCCTTGAGGAACAGCGTACCAACCTCCGTGTACCCCACATATTCGTTGGTCAGCACCAGCGCGTCCATGTCGAAGCGAAGATTGCCTGCCGCGTGGCTCGCCTGCGCCAGTGTGATGATGCGATAGTTGAAGAAGGGCTGGTCGATCCCCGTCCCGGCTTTCACGGCAGAACATCCAACGACCTGTCCGGTCGGCACATGCTCCATCATCATCAGGTATTTGCCATATTGCAGATTGCGCTGGCGTCCGTGAAAGGCGCGTTCGGACTTTGCAAGCCGCTCAACGAGAATGGGTTCATCAACCGGAAGGCTGGTAAATCCGGGACCAGACAACTCTGCCAGGTGCATCAGAGCTTCAAGATCGTCCGGCCGCGAAGGACGCATCACATACTGAGTGGTCATGTCAGCGTCCCATCAGGTCCTTGATGCGGCGCCCGTCGAGACGTCCGTCTGCCAGCCTGTTGAGGATCAACGCTGAAAGCAGGGCGCGTTCCGGAAAGCTCTCTGTAATGACGAATTCTTCCGCCGAATGAATCCGCCCGCCGCGCACGCCGAGCGTATCGACGTTCGGAACGCCGGCTGCGAAGATATTGTTGCCCTCGCAGACACCGCCGGTATCCACAAACTCCAGGTCGAGCCCAATCGCGCGGCCGGTTGCATGCACCGCATCGAACAGGGCCTGTTGCGCCGAATTACGCGGCTTCGGCGGCCGGTAAAATCCGCCATGCAGATGGCCGTGGATGCCGTCGCGCGCAGTTGCTTTGGCCAACAGTCGCTGCACCTGCTGCGTCGCCCATTCGGCCGATTGCTGGTCCGGCGCGCGCGCACCGAAACGCACCACGGCAATATCCGGAACGATGTTGACCGGCGAGCCACCATCGATTGAGCCGACATTGAATGTTACGCCCTCGAACTGGTTGTTCAACCCTTCGAGACCGACAACCAACTCCGCCGCCGCCTCGATGGCGCTGCGGCCTTCTTCCTTGGCGCGGCCCGCATGCGCCGCCTTGCCGTGCAGCACGATGTCAAACACCGCAGAGCCTTTGCGTCCGCCGGACATTGCGCCTGTTTCCATCGCCGGCTCATACGTCATGCCGATCAGCGCGCCGGAGGACGCCGCGCGGCGCAGCGCTTCGCTGCTGGTAAAGTTGCCGATCTCCTCGTCCGGCGTCAGCACGATCCGGTAGCCGAGCTTGTTCTTCGAAGGGCCGGCTTCGAAAGCTTTCAGCGCTTCCAGCATCACGCAGAGGCCGCCCTTCATGTCCGCCATGCCGGGGCCGTTGATGCGCCCGTCTCCAAGGTCAGCCACGGTCTCGAAGACGCCCGGCGCGAAAACCGTGTCATAGTGGCCGGACATTACGACCTGCAGCGGCGCGCTTGGCCGCGAGGTGATCTCGATGACCGGGCCGGTATGCGCCTCGGTCACCCTTCCGTCATTGCCAACCGACTCGAAGCCAGGCCCCTGCACCAGCTCGATCGAGGCATCCAGTTCGGAGAACGCATCAGCCAGCTTCGGCGCAAACGCCTTCAGCCCCTCGACATTGTTGCTGCCGGTGTTGTGCTGGGACCAGCCGCGGGTGCGCGCCACCATGGCAGCCGCCGCAGCGTTCAGGCGCTCCCGCGCCGCTTCGTCGTCAGACGTCAGGATCGATAGTTCGCTCATAGGCCCTTGGTTTCACAGCTGGAACCGGGCGGCAAGCCTCGGCTCGGGTAAGCAGAAACAAAAACGGCCCGGCTTTACGCCGGGCCGTCTGATAAGGAAGCCAAAAAGGCCTTACTGGACGATGATCGTCACTTCCGAACGGCGGTTCAGCGGCTCGCGAACACCGTCAGCGGTGGCTTTCGCAAGGGCCGATTCACCTTTGCCGTCTTTGGCGATGATCGAAGCCGGGATGCCACGCTCGGAGAGAGCCGCGGCAACGACGTCAGCGCGGCGAACCGAGAGACGATCGTTGTAGGCCGGAGCACCCGACGTGTCGGTGTGGCCGACGATCGAGACCGAACCCGGGGCGCAGCCCGTGCCGGCGGCGATGTTGGCGACAGCCTGGTCGATAACCGCAGAAGCCTGGCTGGTGAGGTCCGAGCGATCCCACTCGAAGTACACCACGAACTCCTGGTTGAGGGCCGAGCACTGCTGCACGACTTCCGCAACTTCTTCTACCGGCGGAGGCGGCGGAGGCGGCGGGGGCGGCGGGGGC
>DNFL01000004.1 GCA_003486945.1 Hyphomonas sp.
CCGGGCGAGCGCGGCGACGATGGCTTCCGGCAGGTCCGCGCCGATCAGCACGACATCGACTTCGGATGGGAGCGCGCCGGCGGAAAGGTCAATCTGGTGCGCCGAAAGCCCCATGCCTTCGAGCGCGGCGGCGAGCGAGAGCGCGGTTGCCGGCGGCAATCCCGCAAGACCGACACAGCCATCAAGGCGGGCAAGATCGTGCAGCGGCGGAACGGCGGCGCGTTTCAGCGGCAGTTCGAATGTGAAGGTCGCGCCTTCGTCCGGCCTCGAGGCGACGCTGACCTTGCCGCCGAGAAGATCCGCAAGACGTTTGACGATGGCGAGGCCGAGACCGACGCCGCCTTCGCGGTAGGCGTCGGCGGTTGACGACTGGCGGAAGGCTTCGAACAGGCGCGCCTGATCGGCTTCGGAGATTCCGGCGCCGGTGTCGCGCACATGAAAAGCGAGGCCGTTTGCGAGAGGCTCGACATCGACGAGGACCGAGCCGCGCGAGGTGAATTTCAGCGCGTTGCCGACAAGGTTGAACAGGATTTGCCGAATGCGCCCGGCATCGCCATCAAATGTCGGCATCGGCCATTCGAGCCCGCGTACGGCAAGATCGAGCCCGGCCGCATGGGCGCGCGGCGAGAGAAGCTCGGCCACTTCGCGCGCGAGGCGCAAGGGGCAGAAACTCTCCTCCTCGATCTCCACGGCCGAAGCATCGAGGCGGGCATAGTCGAGCACATTGTTCAACAGATCGAGCAGGCGCGCGCCGGAGAGGCGGATGGTTTCGGCATATTCGCGCTGCGCCGGCGACAGATCGGTTTCGAGCAGCAGCGAGACCGTGCCCAGAATCCCGTTCAGGGGCGTGCGTATCTCGTGACTGGCGGTCGCGAGAAAAGCCTGTTCGGGCGTGTTTGCGCCCGGAGGAGTGCCGGAAGAAGACGTCATGACCCGGCCAAGCTAGACGAGGGACATGAGCAGAGCCTTAACCGCCTGCTACCGCGCTCCTCTGCCGAGCCAAGGCCGGGATTCCGGCCGCCGGGGCGCTGTTTGCGAGCCGGTGGCGATAGCTGAGCGCCGCGGCCACATGCACCCGCCGGACAGCAACTGACCCGTCGAGATCGGCAATGGTGCGGGCGGCTTTCAGGACGCGAGTATAGCCACGGGCGGTGAGGGAGAGTTTTGCGGCAGCATCCGATATGAGCGCCGCGCCCGGCGCATACTCCTGGGCGAAGGTTTCGAGGCCCGAAGGCGGCATGTCGGCATTCACCGGACGTCGGCCCTCGCCGGCTGATTCGAGGCGGGCGATCTGGATATCCCTCGCCTTCGCGACACCGGCGCGGACTTCGGCCGAGCCCTCGGGCGGCGGCTAGCTGAGATCGACTGCGGCGACCGGCGGAGTTTCGCAGAAAAGGTCCATCCGGTCGAATAACGGCCCCGAAATGCGCGACTGGTAATCCTGTGCGCAGCGCGGGCCGCGCGCGCATCTTTCTGAAGCGTTTTCCGGTCGTTACTGGCGTGTCCAGTTTTCCAATGCTTCGTCTCAGGCTTCGATTTTTTCTACGGCGGCAAGAGCGGCGTGCAGAACTTCGAGACCGGCGCCTTTCTTTACGGCGTTTTCGGAGAGGATGCGGCGCCATTGGCGGGCACCTGGCTGGCCGGTGAACAGGCCGAGCATGTGGCGGGTCATGGCGTGCAGGGAACTACCTTCGGCGAGGCGGGCGGCGATGTAGGGTTCGTAGGCGCGCACGGCGCTGGCGGCGGCGATGGGGGCCCCTTCCCTGAACAGCGCGCTGTCAACGTGGCCGAGGAGGCCGGGGGTCTGGTAGGCGGCGCGGCCGAGCATGACGCCGTCGAAAGTGGCGAGATGTTCCCTGCACTGATCAATTGTCGTAATGCCGCCATTGAGCACAATTGTCAGGCCGGGGCGGGCGGCTTTCAGCTCGGCTACGAGGCTGTAATCGAGCGGCGGGACTTCGCGGTTCTCCTTCGGGCTGAGGCCGCGCAGCCAGGCCTTGCGGGCGTGGACGGTGAAGACGGTGCAGCCGGCAGCGGCGACTTTGTCGACGAAGGTGAAGAGGGTTTCGCGCGCGGGCAGGTCGTCGATGGCGATGCGGTTCTTGACGGTGACCGGGATGGAGACGGCGGCGCGCATGGCGGCGACGCAATCGGCGACAAGATCAGGCTCGGCCATCAGGCACGCGCCGAACGCGCCGGACTGGACGCGCTCTGATGGGCAGCCGCAATTGAGGTTGACCTCGTCATAGCCGAAGCCTTCGGCGATGCGGGCGGCTTCGGCGAGCTTGGCGGGGTCTGAGCCGCCAAGTTGGAGGACGAGGGGGCGCTCGGCCTCGCTATAGCCGAGGAGGCGCTGACGGTCGCCGTTGAGGACCGCGTCGGCGGTGACCATCTCGGTCCAGAGTAGCGCGCGTTTCGTCAGCACACGGTGAAACGCCCGGCAGTGCCGATCGGTCCAGTCCATCATCGGAGCGACTGAGAATCTATAGTCTTGTTTTTTCAACATTTTTTATGTACTATCAAGGGACTAAAGCACGAACATGTGCAGTCTGTGTGCACCGATTTGCACCCTTTTGTACCGGATTTGATCTGTCTGTGCACATGGAGCGCACATAAATGTCGAGCATTTTTAGACTTCCAAAGGGTGATTGGCGCGCCCAGGTGAGACGCAAGGGTCGATATGTCTCCCAGAGCTTTGTGCGCCGCAAGGATGCTGAAGAATGGGCGCTCAAGATGGAGCGCCGGGTCGACCGGGGTGAAAGCGTCTCGAAGAACATCCCGGATGATCTCTCGACCTTCTCTCACCTGATCGACCTGCACATCGCAGACATGCTGGAAGTCGGCAAGGCATTGCGCCGGTCCAAGACCTACACGCTCGAAAAGCTGAAGGAGAAAATTGGTACTGTCAGGTTCGACCTTCTCGACCGTGAACGGATCATCCAGTTCGCGCGTGAGCGCCGCGCCGAGGGCGCAGGTCCGCCCACCATTTCGGCTGATATCTCTTATATCAAGACCATCCTCATCCACGCCTCGGCGGTCCACGGCATATCTGTCAGCCCCGAGCAGGTTGACCTTGCACGCGTCGCCCTGAAACGGCTCGGCCTTGTCGGCAAGGCGCAGGAGCGCGACCGAAGGCCAACGCAGGAGGAGATTGACCAGCTCATTGCATACTTTGATAGCAACTCCCGGCAGAAGTCTCCGATGTCACGGCTTGTGAAGTTCGCGGTCGCGACGGCGATGCGCCAGTCGGAGATCTGTTCCATCGAATGGCCTGACATGGACGAACGCCGACGCACGGTGACCGTCCGTGACCGCAAGGATCCGCGTAACAAGGACGGCAATGACCAGCGCGTACCGCTCGTTGACCTGACCGGATATGATGCCTGGGAGTTATTGATGGAGCAGCGCCGGAGCACGACGAACAAGGGACGTATCTTCCCCTACAATCCCCGCTCCATAGGGACTGCGTTCCACCGGGCCTGCATGGAACTTGGGATTGAAGACCTTCACTTCCATGACCTTCGCCATGAAGGCACCAGCCGCCTCTTCGAGGCCGGGTTGCAGATTGAGCAGGTTGCCCTCGTCACCGGTCACAAGGACTGGAAGATGCTGAAGCGCTACACCCACCTCTCCCCCGACACGATTGTTCGCATAGCCCGGGACAGGAAATTGGGATGACATGTGCCTGGATATGCCGCTCGTGCGTAGCTCCGAAAGTCATTTGTCTATAAATATAATGACAAATTTCGAAATTAGTCTATATTTTTATAGACATAAAAACTATATTCGTCTATATATAAGTAGACAATATCGTCGAAACCGTCTGCATATATATAGACAAATGAGCGTCAAAGACACGGCCCGCCGCCAGATTGCCCGCAAGATCAGCGAGTCAGCGCGCAATCCCGCAAACACATTGAGAACCCCGCCTGGGGGCTGGATTGCCAATGTTCGCAAAGCCCTCGGCATGTCCGGAACGCAGCTGGGCAAACGGCTTTCCCTGACACGTGGGCGCATTTCGCAAGCCGAGCTTGCCGAAGCCGAGGGAGGCGTGACGCTCCGCACGATGCAGGACATGGCGGAAGCCATGGGCTGCCGATTTGTCTATGCAATTGTCCCGGCGAGCGGCGAGTTGGATGACCTCATCGAAGCTCAGGCTCGCCGAAAGGCGACCAGGATCGTCAGCCGGGCCGCGACACATATGGCCCTTGAACAGCAATCGCTTAGTGCGGAGCAGAACAAGGCTGAGATTGATCGGCTCACCCGCGCGCTCGTTGCCGATCCCCCTTCTCACTTCTGGGACTAGCCATGAACGGGATCATGGATGAACCCGAAGGCGCGACGCCGCTCGATCCGGATGAACTGGAAGGTTTGAGACAGAAGCACATCACCACGCGTGGAGAGCTGAACGAACTCGAACAGGCCAATATCGAAACCGGGCTGCTCTGGCTCGCCGGCAGGCGCCAGACCGCAATCCTGACAGACGAGTTCCTGCGGGAGCTGCACAGGCGCCTGTTCGGCGATGTCTGGCGCTGGGCGGGCACCTACCGGCTGCGTGAGAAGAACATTGGGATCGATCCGCGCTTGATCAGCGTTCAGGTCCGCCAACTCCTGGGAAACGCGCAGTATTGGGCGGAAAACAAAGTCTATGCACCATTGGAAGCTGCCGCCCGGCTCCACCACGAACTTGTCAGGATCCATCCGTTCCCAAACGGAAATGGCCGTCACGCGCGCATCAGCGCAGACATTTTCCTCGCTGAGGCATTTGATCATCCGCCGGTCGACTGGGCGCGTGGCGCCGACTTAGCGAACAACAGTGCAAGGCGCACCGCATACATCGCTGCGCTGCGAGCAGCGGATGCGAATGATTTTGATCCCATACTGAACTTTGTGAATGCCTCGATGTGATGACGCAAAGTGGTAGCGTCCGGCGATATCCATCTCCGTTGATTCTGGTCACGGTATCCATGTTCACAACGGCAGGTGTTCACACCACCGAGGCTTTAATCCCATCCGGAGGAAAGTTCAGTGGCAGGCCGCGACATCGAGCAACTCATCGCGTTGGGCATCCTGCAAAAAGACGAAGCTGGCGGGCGCAGCACATCCTACTCGCCAGGCGCAGAATAGAGATCCTCCCGATGCCGCTCATCCAAAGACAGAATCAAGGTTGACGATTCTTGAAGCGGCGTTCATTCCGCCGCCTCCACATAGCAAGGCGGCATGAACGCCGCGAGCAGGATGGCTTTGCGGCAGCTAGCACTACCTGGAGCGCGCGCAATCAATCGGCGCTGAGTACTGACGGCTTGCTTCGCCTCAGACCTTTGCCTTGTTCAGCTCACGGAGAAATGGACTGCGGCACCACTATTTTTTCCGGAGCCGAACCCCATGCGCATCGCCGTTCGTGAACTCGATGCCTTCTTTGGCGAAAGCCTTGGTGATTGCGCTCAAGGTCGAAACCTTTGTCGCATCCAGACTACCTTCCATCCTCTCCAAGCGTTTGATCGTCTCGACGGACAGCTCCGCCCGTCTGGCGAGTTCCGACTGACTCCAGTTGAGCATCGCTCGGGCAGCTCGCAATTGCGCAGGGATCATAACTACCCTTTTTATGTCTTTTGTTGCACTATTTAGGTTGACACTTTCAGGGCGTTTCATTACCCATAAAGTGTAACGCCATTGCTAACAGATTCTGGTCGCGCGGACCAGTTTTCATGCACGCCTTCGGTTGTGCACGAAGTCATCGCCGACCGGGCTGACCGCACGATCAGACAGGCAGCCGCAAGCGCACGTTTTATCCGCCCGAGTGCTGCTCGGTTTTAAATGATGACTGCCAAAAGTTCGCAGGAGAATTCAGATGGCAAGGAAAGCATTGAACAAGGCCCAAGAGCCGCCGGAGCCAGCCAGAACATTCGACGACATCAGCTCAGACGCCGGGGATGCCCTGATTGATCTTAGCGGAGCACTGACGGCCGGCAGGGCCCTGGTGGACCTCACACTTGCTGATGGGGGCTCCGCAGATGCTCCTGTTCTCTACAAGAGACTGAACGCCTTGGAGTTCGTGCTGCGCCAAGCAGGTCGTGCAGAAGACATCCTGTGGGTCGCTATCGACAAAATGAGCATGTCATTCGAAGAGAAGTAGTGTGACCACGTTTCTCAAATCGCTCAGTAGTCACTCTCCAGAATTGATGAATGGCGCATCGCAAACGCAGTCACCTTCTGATCACAATAACTAATCTCCATCAACTCTACCCCCAGCTTTGTGCAGATCCTTTACGCGAAGGCGCCAACACATTTGGAAGAAACGGCACCGGTTGCTTGGACCAATCCTAGGGTCAGCTCGATCCTGACGCGGGCCGATAGGCGAGCAATCGAAGGGCGTTCCCTACCACCAGAAGAGTAGAACCTTCATGCACGAACACAGCAGGGCCGATCCCAAGGCCCAGCAACGTAGCCGGAATGAGCACCGCAACGATACCAAGGCTCACCCAGAGGTTCTGCCTTATAATTCGCCGCGTCGAACGACTAAGCCCCACAGCAAAAGGCAAGGTGCGCAAGTCGTCTCCCATGAGTGCCACATCCGCCGTTTCGAGAGCAACGTCCGATCCTGCCGCCCCCATCGCGATGCCGACTGTTGCATTCGCCATCGCCGGCGCGTCATTGACGCCGTCTCCCACCATCGCCACACCGCGACCTGCTGAGAGCTCTGCAATCTTTCGGACCTTGTCTTCTGGCATCATGTCGCCAAATGCCACGTCCAACCCGACATGTTTGGCAACCGTATCGGCAACAGCCTGATTGTCGCCGGAAATCATCATCATACGGGAAACACCCAACTGCCGAAGCTGCTCAATGACAGGCCCAGCTTCCGGTCTCGGCGTATCCATCAGGCCGATCGCTCCAAGGAAGCGTTCCGCCTTGAGAACGACCATCATGGTTTGCCCTTTTGCCACCATATCGGCCACATCTGCGGCCAGTTTTGACGGCATCTCGGGCGTATCAATGCCATCAAACATCGAAGGCTTGCCAATGATAACAGTCTCGCCGTTGACCGACGCCGATACGCCGCGTCCGGTAAGGCTCTCAAACTTTTCGGCAGTGAAAGGCCTGCTACCTAGGCGCTTCTCCGCATCACGTGCAATTGCGCGGGCCAGCGGATGATCACTCAGAGCTTCGACGGCGAGCGCTATCCCGAGCAGCTCGTCTTCAGAAACACGCTCATTGAGAGTGATATCCACCAACCGAGGCCGTCCCTCAGTAAGCGTGCCGGTCTTGTCGAAAGCGATGGCATCCAGAGCGCCAAGCGACTCCAAGGGTGCGCCGCCTTTCACAAGCACACCGCCGCGAGCGGCGCGCGCCACTCCGCTCAGAACCGCACTGGGTGTCGCGATTGCCAAGGCACACGGACTGGCGGCAACCAGAACGGCCATCGACCGATAGAAGCTCTCGCTGAAGCTTTCATCAAATACGAGCCAGCTGAATGAAACGACCAATGCCAGCAGTATTACAGCCGGCACGAAGATCTTCTCGAACTTTTTTGTAAAACTCTGAGTAGGTGACTGCCGGGTTTCAGCCTCACTCACCAATTTTACAACACGGGCCAGCGCTGTCTCGCTTGCCAGACGCGTCACCTTGATTTCAAGACTGCCGGATCCGTTGATCGAGCCGGCATAAACCCGGTGTTCAGACGGGACATTGTCGGAATTTTGTTCCGCAACCGGAATAGGTCTCTTGTCGACGGGAACACTCTCACCTGTTATTGGCGCCTGATCGACGCTGCTCTCTCCGGCAATGACGACTCCGTCCGCAGCCAATCGCTCATTGGAGCGCACGATCACGATGTCGCCCAGACCCAGCCTTGCGACCGGGATTTCTTCCTCACGGCCAGCACGTCTAATACGCGCCGTCTCAGGAGCGAGTTTTGCCAGAGCTGTAATCGCGTTGCGCGCACGGCTCATTGCATAATTCTCAAGCGAATGCCCGATACTGAACAGGAAGAGAAGCAAAGCACCCTCTGCCCACTCCCCCAGCAGGGCGGCACCAGTTGCAGCAACAAGCATCAGAAAGTCTATTTCGAACTGCCCCTTCACGAGCTTTCCGACGACTTCCCGGAGAGCGTAGTAGCCTCCAAAAAAATAGGCCATGACATAGCATGTCAGGCTGAACATTTCCCCAGAACCGGCGAACACCTTGGGCACAATCCAGCCCACCAGGAGCAACACGCCGCACGCAAGTGAAAACACCAGCTCAGCGCGCCCGGCCAACAAGCCATTGAAAAAATCGCTGTGAGCGTGATCATCGTTGTGTGAACTAGACATTCTCATTCTCCGCTAGGCCCCGCGGGTCGCCCTTCTGGGACACTCCGTACTCTGAACGCTTCTCTTGCCACCAGATCTCCTTAACCTAGTGGCCGCCGTGCGCTTCGCCATGCCCGATTTCAATGTCACTGCACCGCACACGCGCGCGCTCCTGGCCTTCTGAATTCCTGGTCGTGAAAACCGTGTCACTGAGTTTCACAACCTCCAAACTGATCGCAGGTTTTGACTCCCCGGAGGCCGTGAGGGGAAGATCATTGTGCGTCATCGTCAACGTGCTGCCGTCCATGGCCCAAACTCCAAGCGAATGCAGATCTCCGCTTTCTGAGGTGAAGATCGCGACCACACCGTCAGACATGAACAGCGTGAGAGGGCCACGTGCACAATTAGCAATATCATCGCCGCCAACCCATACGCCGACAGGTGAGGAAGCAGGCTGAGCCTGCGCCGCCAGAGGTGCGAAGCCTGTACCGAGAAGTGCAAACATGTATGCGAGTTTCATAGTGCCATTGTCTCCTGATTGATGAGCCCCAGCTGAATGAATACAGATCGGGCCAGCTGAACACTTGAGATGCAGACAGGCCGGAAGCGACTTTGCTACCGGCCTGCCGCCATGTGAAAGTTTACTCCTCCAGCCCCTCTGATCTGTACCGCATCGTCCTTGAAGCAAACGTCGGCAGGACAATCAGAGTGAGCAGTGTTGCTGTAATTAGGCCGCCGATCACAACGGTTGCGAGAGGTTTCTGGACCTCAGCGCCAGCACCGTGTGCAATGGCCATCGGGATAAACCCGACAATAGCGACCATGGCTGTTGTCAGCACCGCCCGAAGTCTGCTGGATGCCCCCTCAAGCGCCGCCTCCATTGGAGACTGGCCTTCCTGCAACCTTTCCCGGATTGCCTGCATCAGTACGAGACCATTGAGGGTCGCAACACCCGACACCGCAATGAATCCGACTGCAGCAGAGACCGAAAATGGCATTCCACGCAGCCAAAGTGCCAAGGCTCCCCCAACAAGAGCCAATGGGACACAAGCGAAGACAAGGCCGGCCTCGCGGAACGAGCCCAGTGCCATGAACAGCAGTACACCGATCATGACAAACACTGCAGGTGTCACTACACTGAGCCTTTGCTCCGCACGCTTCAGGTTTTCAAACTGGCCACCCCATTGAATGGAGTAGCCGGCAGGCAAAGTGACAGCCTCGGCAACCTTGGCCTGTGCCTCGGTCACAAAGCCACCCAGATCCCTGCCTCGAACGTTGGACTGGACCACCATACGGCGGCTGCCATTGTTGCGGCTGATCTGATTCTGACCCTCGGCCACCTGAATATTGGCGACGGATGACAAAGGCACCACAACGCCGCTTGCCGTGACAATTGGCAGGGACGCCAGGACTGCAGGGTCGTTGCGGTCGTTTTCCGAGAGACGAACCATCACGTCAAAACGCCGGTCTCCTTCGAAGATCTGACCTGCCTCACCTCCGCCAACTGCAATGCTAACGACCTCGCTGACGTCGGCTGCTGAGAGACCAAAATTGGCTGCAGCAAACCGATCCACTGAGATCGTAAGTGTGGGCATGCCTGACGCCTGCTCAACCCGCACATCAGCTGAACCATTTATAGACCGCAGTACGGCGGCCACCTGGTCTGCAGAGCGTTGCAGCTGCGCAAAATCATCGCCGTAAACGAGAACGGCGAGGTCCGTGCGCACACCCGAAATGAGCTCATTAAACCTCAGCTCAATCGGCTGACTGAACTCATAGGCATTGCCAAGCTGTTGGGAGGCTGCCTTGTCGATTCGCTCAATCAGCTCCTCTTTGGGCAGCTTCGGATCCGGCCACTCCTTCCGGTCCTTCAGCTTGATTACCGCGTCGGAGATATTGGGAGGCATTGGATCAATAGCCGCCTCAGCCGTACCCGTACGTGCAAATACGGTTTCAACTTCCGGCATTTCCAAGATGGCACGCTCAAGAGCGGTCTGCATGATCTTCGATTGCTCGAGAGACGTCGATGGAACGCGCAGAGCCTGCATGGCGATGTCACCTTCGTCCAGGGTCGGGATAAATTCCCTGCCCAGGCTCATGAACGCAGTGGCGCCCACAGCGAGAGCGGCAATCGCCGCGACAAACACTGTCACGGGCCGATCAACCGTCTGCCGTATCACCGGCACTATGCCCCTGCGAGCAATGCGGATGAGGAAGGTTTCATGCTCTTCGGCTTCACCCTGCGCGTTGATGTGAACGTTCTTCGGCTCCCGCACCATCAAAGCTGTCATTGCGGGCACGAAGGTGAAGGAGAAGATGAAGGCACCGACGAGGGCGAGCATGACTGTCGCACCCATCGGAATGAACGTCTTGCCTTCCACGCCTTCCAGCATGAGCAGTGGTGTAAAGACCAGAAGAATGATGATCTGGCCGAACGCTGCCGGTTTGATCATCTTGCGTGCAGCCGCGCCAGCGACCTCCAGGCGTTCCCTGGCCTTGAGAGTACGTCCCAGCTCTACTCGTTTCTGACCAAGCATCAGGAGCGTATTCTCGACAACGACAACAGCGCCATCGACAAGCAGACCGAAATCCAAAGCCCCGAGGCTCATGAGATTTCCGCTTATGCCGAACTTGTTCATCCCGATGACCGCAAAGAGAAAGCTGATCGGGATCATCAGAGCTGTAATTGTTGCTGCACGGATGTTTCCGAGGAGCAGAAACAGGACCGCGATGACCAGAAGCGCACCTTCGGTAAGGTTCTTCGCGACCGTACTGATAGTAGAGTTCACAAGAACACTGCGGTCCAGAACGGGCTCAGCCACAATACCCGGTGGCAGGCTGGCGCCAACTTCCTCCAGCTTCTGTGCCGCCGCCTGAGCCACTGTCCGGCTGTTGCCACCAGCAATCATGAGGGCGGTGCCGACAACGGCCTCGTGACCATCATGGCTGGCAGCGCCGAGTCGAGGAGCCTGACCAACAGCGACGGTTGCGACATCAGCGACGCGGATAACCAATCCGTTGCGATTGGCTACTGGAGCCTGGGCAAGGTCTTCAGTCGTATATGCAAGCGCATTGCTGCGTACCGTCAACGCCTCCCCTGCTCTCTGGATGAACCCGGCACCGGATTGGGTATTGGCCCGCTCGAGAGCCTGTACCAGTTCAGCAAAACTCAGTCCGTAGCTGGCAAGTCGCGCAGCATCCGGCTGTACGGCATACTCCTTGACATAGCCTCCATTGACATCAACCCCGGCAAGGCCCTTTGCCGTGCGCATGCGCGGCGTGATGATCCAATCCTGTACGGTGCGCAGGTAAGTCGCGCGGTCGAGTTCAGTCGCAAGACGATCACCCTCCGGCGTCAGGTAGGCACCGTCCGATTGCCAACCCGGCTGCCCGGGTTCTGCAAGCTTGCGCCCAGCTTCCTTCTCAAAATCGACTGTCCACATCAGGACTTCGCCGAGCCCCGTCGTGATGGGCGAAAGAGCAGGCTCCACACCTTCAGGCAAGCTTTCCCTTGCCTGTGTCATGCGCTCGGATACCTGCTGGCGCGCAAAGTAGATATCGGTCTGGTCGGTGAATATTACCGTGACCTGACTAAACCCGTTCCGAGTGAGAGAGCGAGTGCTCTCAAGGCCGGGAATTCCAGCCATCGCCGTTTCCAGAGGGAAGGTTACCTGCCGCTCCATCTGTTCAGGCGCGAGCGCCGGAGCGACCGTATTGATCTGAACCTGCCGGTTGGTGATATCCGGGACAGCATCAATTGGGAGGCGCAGGAGTTCAGACAATCCGAACCCGGCGACCATAAGCGTGATGAGTACGACGAACCAGCGGAACTGGACCGACGCCTCAATGAGGGATTTGAACATCGGTATCTCCTAGTGTGCGTGGTCCGCCTCGCCTTTGGCGAGTTCGGCCTTGAGAAGGAAAGCATTCTTGCCGGCAATTTTCTCACTGCCGGTAAGTCCCTTGACGATCTCGGTTCGGCCACTGGCCTGACGACCGAGAAGGACCGGAACTGCCTTGAAGCCTTCTTTGGTTTGCACAAATACTGCAGAACTACCGTTCACGGTCTGCACGGCGTCGCTGGGAACAAGAATACCCCCATCACTGCCCCCGGTGACTATCGACCCGGTCACAGGTGACCCGGAAGGAAGCAGCTTGCCCCCCTCTGCACGTGCGCGAACAATAGCAGCACCGCTCTGTCCTGCTCCCGCGTCGGCGGCAATGCCGGTCACAGTCGCATTGAATTCACCGGCAGGACCAGTGACCCGCATCGTGGATCCGACCTTCGCAGAGCTGACGAGCAACGGAGGCGCACTGAATACGAGTTCAACGCGCTCCGGATTGGTCACCTCGGCAACAACGCTGCCCTGTGCAAGAAAGCCACCTGGCCCCACCTGAACAGAACTGACCACGCCCGAAATGGGGCTGACAATCCGCAGTCGCCCGGATGCGTCCGGCTTTCCCGCTGCTGCCGCGCGCGCTTCAGCCGCCCGCGCTACCGCGTCAGCACTTGCCGACTCCGCTGTGAGCGCTTCGACTTCCTGACGCGCAACAATGCCCTGATCGTAGAGGTTCTGGCTACGTTGAAGCGCCTGGCGTGACGCCTGTGCCAAGGCACGCGCGGCATCTACGTCTGCTCTTACGGCGGCGGCATCACCACTGATGACGATCACCAGAGGCTGCCCCGCCTTGACAGAGTCCCCCGGCGCAACAAGCACGCGCTCAATCAATCCATTTACAGACGCGCCAACCGCCGCCCTTGCATCAATCATCGGGGTTACCCGGCCGGAAAGACGAGTTTCTGCGCCCCCACCAAGCGAGATGGATACGACTTCAATCCCGGCAGCCTGCATTTGGGCTGGCGTCAGGTGAACAGCGCCTTCCTCATCGCCCTCCTCCCCCTCAGCATGACCATGGCCGTCATCCTCCGCCTTTTCTGCAGGCTCAGGTTTTTCGTCGTGGTCATGGTCATCATGGTCGTCGTGAGCGTCTGCGTTTTTGTCGGCTGCAACAGCGCCAGCACTCTTCTTTCCTTCGCCATCATGGTCATGATCGTGCTCGTGTTCATCCTTGGCAGGACTGTCCTGCGTCACTGCGGAAGCGTCCTGACCGGAACCGCATGCCGCGACACTCCCGAGAAGCACCACGGCGGCTGCCGCGCTCATCAGGAAGTACTTGTTGGTGAAACCTGCTGGTTTGGTCATTTTTGATCCCCTTCAAATGGAGTGCGCCCTTCAAGTCGGGCAAGGTCTATTTCTGCGCCAGCGCGGGCAAGACGGGCATCAACCGCCGCCGTCCGCGCACTGATGAGTGCTGACCGCGATGTAAGGAGTTCGAGTTGCGAAATGC